>JAESUI010000151.1 GCA_016763135.1 Flavobacteriales bacterium | reverse complement strand
GCTCAATGAGCAAGGATTTCACTCGAACTGACACTTTTTGAAAAATAAGATATGTCAAAAAAAGTAATGATTGTTGTGGGAACTCGTCCCAACTTTATAAAAATAACTCAATTTGAAAAAGAGTTTAAAGCTTATGGTGATGAATTTGAATACATTTTAGTTCATACTCAGCAACATTATGATGAAAATATGTCCGACATATTTTTTAATCAATTAAAACTTAAAGAACCTGAATACCTTAACGTAACACCAGCTTCTCCAGCCAATCAAATAGGGCAAGCCATTATAGAAATTGAAAAAGCAGTAATTAAACACCAACCAGATGCTTTAATTGTTGTTGGAGATGTAAACTCTACACTAGCAGGAGCAATTGTTGGAAATAAAACAGGAACCAAATTATTCCATTTAGAAAGTGGTTTAAGAAGCTATGATAATGAAATGCCAGAAGAGATAAATCGTTTAATTACCGATTTAGTGTGTGATGGATTTTTTGTAACTGAGCAAAGCGGTTATGATAATTTAATAGCAGCTGGGAAAAGTGAAAGCCAAATTCATTTTGTAGGAAATACTATGATAGATACACTGGTAGCTTTTGATGAGGTAATTCAACAGAATAATATTTTAGAAGAGTTAGGATTAACCGAGAAGAGTTTTGTGTTAATGACTATGCATCGACCAAGTAATGTAGACACTAAAGAGCGCTTGGAGATTTTATTGAATATTATTACTAAAGTATCAGAAAATAGTCACTTAGTTTTACCTATACATCACCGAACAAAAAACAGCTTAATTAAACACGGGTTGTTTGATCAATTAGAAAGTAACCCTAAAGTAATTATTACAGAAGCGTTGAACTATTTGGCGTTTCAAAAACTGATAAGCACTTGTAAATATGTATTAACGGACAGTGGAGGAATCCAAGAAGAAACCACATTTAGGAGAGTTCCATGTCTTACTTTAAGAGATAATACAGAACGACCAAGCACAGTTACAATTGGAACCAACGAGTTAGTAGAATACAATTTTGAAGCAGTGGCAGCAAAAATTACCGAAATCGACAATGGTACTTATAAAACAGGTGCAATACCTCCAAGTTGGGATGGGAAAGCGACCAAACGTATTGTTGAAGTGTTGAGAAAGGAATTGAGTTAGATTTTCCCCTTCTCCGAAAGCATAATAGCAATAGGTTTAGTATTCTCAAAGTGTGAGAATATAATTACCATACAAACAGTAATAGGAATACTTAACAGCATGCCTGTTACACCCCAAATGGTTCCCCAAAGTAAGAGAGATATGATAGCTACTAGTGGGCTAATATTTAATGAGTTTCCCATTATTTTTGGTTCCAATATGTTGCCAATAATTACTTGAATACCTCCAACTATAAATAAGACCAATAAACTTGGTGTAAATTCTCCAAATTGTAGTAAGCAAAATACTGCTGGAAAAACTGTTGCTACCATTGAGCCTATTGTAGGTATAAAGTTTAAAATGAAAATTAAAAATGCCCAAAACAAGGGTGAGTCAATACCAATAAAAAGTAAAGCGATGTAACTGATAATACCAGTTGTAAGACTCACTAAAGTTTTAATGCCAATATAATTAGCGATAGATTTTTCTATGTTTTCTAAAATGCCATCTAGACGCGCATATTTTTCTTTATCAATAAAAACATTTTTTAGCTTGTTGGCAAAATTGCTTTCTTCTAAAAAGATGAATAGAGCGAAAATGATAATTAGAAAAGTGTTGCTCAGTAAGTCTGTAATGGATTGGAAAAGATCTTTTAGAATCTTTCCAAAATCAAAATCTACCAATTGGTCTTTAAAATTTTCAATAATATTAATTCCAAAAGTTTCGTTTAACTTATTAATTATCATTTCTACATTACCTGCATAAATAGGGTAGGATTGTGCTAAATTATTAATGTTGGTGAGTAATATTTTTGCAACAAAACTGATAATGCCTAAAATAATTAATGAAGGAATCAGGTTTTTTAATCGAGCAGGAATGTGCTTTTGAATAAAAGAAACTTTATCTAATAAATGCCTTATTTTTCTAACCAAAAACCATAGGAGTAAAGCAAAAATAAAAGGTACTAATAAACTTTTTCCATACAAATAAGTGAAAATAATACCTGTTGTAGCAATAAAAAAGTAAGCCGTGTTTTTCATGTTACTATAAAAGTAATAAAAATAGAATCGTCATTGTGAGGAATGAAGTAATCTTATTAATAAGACTACTTCATTTTGTCACACAACATTCACTTATAACTAAGTTACAGTTGATACTTATACAATTTAGCAATAACCTGATGATAATCTTTTTCCAACGCCAAGTAATTATCATAAGAAGCATAAAAATAACTGAGTTCCATAAAATATTGTATAGAAGAAATTTCTCCCAATAGTAATGCTTTATTCAACAATTCAACATTGTTTACAGATGATAACAATTTTTCGTATTCTGTGATGGCAATGTTTAAGTTTTCATATTTTTCATAGAGCTGTTGTATTTCATAATAGTGTTCATTTCCATGCTCTTCTATTTGTAAATCATTATACAATAAGTGTGCTTTTTGGTGTTTAACACTATTCTTACTTTGCCACAATGGTATAGTAATCCCGACATGAATACCCTGGAATGTTTGTCCTAATAATTCTTGAGAACGATAGCCAGCCTCCATTTTAGGTAATGCCATTGCTCGGCTTAATGCGACTTTCTTTTTATCTATTTCATTTTGTTGATGTATTGATTTTAAATCAGGATCATTTTCTTCTATAGTACTTTCTAAGGTTTTAAAATCAGGTAGAGTAGGAGATAATGGATAAATGGTTTCATTAAAAGCAACGATTGTTCCACCATTTAACTCTGTTAGTTGTTGAGTGTCCTGATTAATTATACTGGTGTTTAGCCGTACCTCATTTTGGATATCGAGTAATTGCAGTTTTGCTTTATTTGCATCTAACATATTAGCATTTCCATTCGCTAGTTTTTGTTGATAATTATCGTGTAGTGTTTCAGCATTTTTCAACCGCTTATTCAGTTCTACTTGTTTTTTATTGTGATAAATCAAATCAATGCAGTACTGTTTTGCTTTAAGCAAAACAGTTTGTCTATAACTTGTTAATTCAAACTCAGATTGGATGATTTGCTGTTTAGCTACCTGATTTTTTCTAATATAAGCAGTTGGAAAATCAAACTGTTGAAGAATGAAAATATCAGTTTGAGTACCAGCTGAGGACGGAGATCCTGGTAGGTATTCATATTCAATTTTTGGATTAGAAGGAGTTAAACCAGTTTTATAGAGTAACTTTTTTGCCTCCCAATATTGGTTGTTTGCTTTTATGGATTTGTTATTTTTCGCTATGTCAGCAAGGACCAAATCCATTTTATTTTGTGCGCTGATGCTTGTTGTAATAAAAAATACAAGACAAGCTATAATTATTTTATATCTCATTTCTTTGTTGTTTAATGTTTGATAGGTAATACACAATAGGCACAATAAATATATTTAGGAGTGTTGAACTCAACAATCCTCCTAGGATTACTTTTGCCATTGGACTTTGTATTTCGTTTCCAGGTAAGTCACCTGTTAATGCTAACGGAATTAGAGCTAATGCTGTTGTTAGGGCTGTCATAAGTATAGGGTTAAGTCGATCTAATGAACCTTTAATAACGGTATCATACAAATTAACCCCTTGTTCTTGTAAAGCTTGATAACGTGATACTAACAGTATCCCGTTTCGAGTAGCTATTCCAAAAAGAGTAATAAAACCAATAATTGCGGGAATGCTTATAATGCCAGAAGTAAACCAGATACTTAATACTCCACCTATAAGTGCCAATGGTAAATTAAGAAGGATTATTCCTGCAATCTTTACGTTTTTAAATTCTTGATACAGTAAAAGGAAAATGATAAACAATGCCAGCATAGATGTGAGGAATAAAATTTTAGATGCTTTTTCTTCACTTTCAAACTGACCACCATATTGAATACGGTAGTTTTCCGGCAGTACTATATTTTGATTTATTTTTTCCTTAATTTCATTCACCACGCTTCTTAAATCGCGTTCAGCAACATTGGCTGATACAACAATTTTCCGTTGTACATTTTCTCTATTTATTGTATTCGGACCAGTTGTAGAAACAATATCAGCAACATAATAAAGAGGTATTTTTAATCCTTTATTGGCATCAATTAATACATTCATAATGTTTTCCATACTACCTCTGTTTTCCTCATTAAAACGTAGAATTAAATCAAAACTCTTATCATCTTCAAATACTTGTGAGACTTTCTCGCCAGCAAAAGCGATATCAACAAACTCGGTAAATTCTCCAATGGTAATACCATATTTAGCAAGCATATCTCTTTTTGCTTTTATTTGTATTTGCGGAATCTCGATTTGTTGTTCAACATTGATGTCAACAAGCCCTTCAATACCTTCAATATTGGTTTTTATTTGATTCGCCAATGAGAACATCTTGTTCAAATCTGCTCCAAACAGTTTAATAGCAATGTTGGCTCTTGTTCCAGACAGCATATGATCAATTCGATGTCCAATAGGTTGTCCAATCGTAATGTTTGCATCAGAAACTTCATCTAGTTTTTTACGCACTTCTTTCATGAATTCTTCACGACTGCGATCGGTTAATACGAAAGGAGCTTCAATTTCAGCAGAATTAACTCCTTGTGCATGCTCATCTAACTCAGATCTTCCTGTTCTACGGGAAGTAATTGAAATTTCGGGAACAGATAACAGTATTTTTTCTATTCTAGTTCCAATTTTATTTGATTCGTCTAAAGATATACCTGGAATACTTACAGCGCTTACCGTTAAACTTCCTTCATTAAATTCTGGCAAAAAACTTCTTCCTAAACCAAACAATATAAATCCAACTATAATAAATAGTGCGAAAGAAGAGATGAGCATTGTTTTTTTAATTTTCATCACTTTATGTAAAGCTGAATTGTAATGTTTGCTCAAGAAATTTTCTAACCAGCTACCTTTGGCCTGTTTTAATAGCATTTTATTATTCTTTAACATTAAGCTGCAAAGGACAGGGGTAAGGGTAACAGCAACAATTAAAGAAGCAAAAAGTGATACAATAAAGGATATACCAAGCGGTCGTAACATTCTACCCTCCATTCCGCTAAGAAAAAAGAGAGGTATAAAAGCAACTATAATAATAAGCGTTGCATTAAATATAGAGGCACGAATTTCTTTAGAAGCATCATAAACTACGGTAAGAACACTTTTCTTTTCATCGTTACTTTTTTGAGCGTTCTCTTTTAATCGTTTAAATACATTTTCCACATCAATAACCGCATCATCTACCAAGGAGCCAATTGCTATCGCCATACCTCCTAATGACATTGTGTTAATGGTTAACCCTAAAAATTTAAGTGCTATAATGGAAACAATTAATGAAAGAGGAATGGCAATCAAAGAGATAATAGTAGTCCTAAAATTCATTAGGAATAGAAACATTACTATCACAACAAAGATAGATCCTTCAATTAATGCTTTTTGAATATTGCTTACAGAAGCGTTTATAAAATCTGCTTGACGAAAAATTTTGGTATTGATTTTAATATCAGCAGGTAGGTTTTCGCAATTTCTAAAATGGCAGCATCAATTTTTTTAGTTAATTCTAATGTATTGGTGCCAGGTTGCTTGGCCACTGTCATAATAATAGCTGGTTCTCCCATTAAAGACCCATCTCCAATTTTAGGAATTTCTCCTCCCATTTTTATTTCTGCAACATCTTCAATTTTTATTGGAGCACCATTAACTAATTTGATTAGTGCATTACCAATTTCTTTGATTTGATTTGTTCTGCCAACACCTCTAATGATATACTCGTTCCCATATTCATTTAAAAAACCACCAGAAGCATTCATATTACACTCTTCACTTGCTTTTAGTAGTTCGTTCAATGAAATGTTGTAGTGTTTCATTTTTTGTGGAGATGCCAGTATTTGATATTGTTTGAATTCACCACCAATAACTACCACCTGTGAAACACCTCCAGTAGCTAATAACCTTGGTCTGATATTCCAATCGGCTATTGTTCTTAAATCTACAGGAGAAGTGCTATCAGACGATAGACTGATGAACATTATCTCTCCCATTATGGATGATTGAGGGGCTAGTGTTGGCATTCCAACCCCTATTGGTAATTTCTCTATAATTGTGGTTAGTTTCTCACTAACAATTTGTCTTGCTTTAAAAATGTCTGTACCCCATTCAAATTCTACCCAAACGATAGATATTCCTGCTGCAGATGAAGATCTCACTCTACGTACATTAGTAGCACCATTTACTGTAGTTTCAATCTGAAATGTAACTAATCTTTCTACTTCTTCTGGAGCCATTCCATGTGCTTCTGTTAATACTACAACCGTAGGTGCAGTTAAATCTGGAAATACATCAACTTCCATATTGGAAGAAGTATAAATTCCAGCCATTAACAGAAAGACTGAGGCTACAATAACCATCAAGCGGTTATCTAAAGCGTATTTTATGATTTTATTTAACATAGTTTTCTTTTTGTATAATCTGTCATACCGACCACGTTTTGCATGAGCAAAAGCTCGGAGGTATCTTTTTGGTCTTTAGTATAGATTTCAAAAGATTCCTCTATTTCTTCCGACAAAAAAGTCGAAATCCAATCGGAATGACATTATTAATTATAAAATTTATAATTCAACATTTAACATCTCTTAGTGTTCATGTCCATGAGCAGGCATTTTACCCGACATTGTTGCTAATTTTATTTGGTAAGCACCCTTACTAACAACTCTTTCATTTTCATTAATACCTGAAATTACCTGAACAGAAAATCCATCATTTATTCCCAATTTTAATTCTCTTTTCTGGAAACCTTCACCTGAAGTTTGTACATAAGCATAATAATGACCTTGTTCTTCTATCAATGCTGAATAAGGGATTATTAGCGCATCTTTAATTATGTTAGCCTTTAGAAAAACCTCTATAAATGATCCAGGAATTATTTCACCCTTGTTATCAATTTCAAAATGGACGGGAATATAATAAGAGCGCTCATCCGTACTCTTCCCGTAAGAAATAAATTTACCGTTTAAGCTATCTGTGTTGTAGACTACGTCATCATAAGCAGTTTTGAAATTAGCGGAAGAAATACTATTCAGTTTTGAATAATACTTTTGCGGAACTTCAGCTTTTAATATCAACTTTTTGTTTTGAGAAACACTTGCAATGGGTTGTCCAATTTCTACATACTGACCCTCGGTTACTAGTAAGTTTTTTTATGAACCCTTTTATTGGAGAAATTATTTTTTTGCCATTTGACGAATAATTTTTTGCCATGTTGTTATAATTGATTTGGGCATTTTTGTAGCGTAGTTCAATTTCCTGAAATTCTTTTTGTGAAATAACACTTCCTTTTATCAAGTTTTGAGCTCTTTCATAGTCAGCTTTATTCTTTTCGAAACTGGCTTTAGCATTTTTAAAATCATTATCAATATTGTTTTCAGTTAAACCACCTCCTGTAATAGAAAACATTGTTTCACCTGCATTTACAGCAGACCCAATCAGTTTCTTGTTGTTTCCGAAAGTAATAATACCATTGTTTTTAGCAGTAATAATTACTTCATCACCTTGGGCAGGAAGAATGTGTCCAGTTGTTTTTATGATTTCAGCAAAAGGTTGTTTTACCACTTTTACATTAGCAAATTCAACTTTCCAAGCTTGCTCTTTTAAGTAAACGATTTCTTCACCAATATTACTTTCTTGGGGGTTAGCTAATGCAACTTTTTCATTAGGATGAACAATAACGTTTTCTATTGTTATGGTGTCAGAATAGGTCTTAGTATTAATGTAAAACACCAATTTATACTTACCAGTGTTTATGGGTTTAAGTTTTAAACGAAATATTCCGGGTGAGGATGGAGCTTCTGATTTAAACGAAGGCTGTCCTTTTTTTCCAATTAATTTCAAGGATACAGAACCTTCTTCTATAGCAGTAAAATTTTCACCTAATTTGGTGAAGTGGGCAGCAAATTTGGAAGTTTCGCCAACTACTAAAGGTTTAAATTCTACAAATAACTCTGATTGATCAGAATAGATTGTATAGGCCAAAGGATCTATATGAGCGTGTCCGTGGTCATTATTTTTTTCTTGTTTATCGCTGTTACAGCCAACAAATAATGTGGTAATACAAGCGAATAAAATAAATACTTTATTCATTATTAATGTTTTTTATGAAATGTTGAATTGAATTGGTATTGAAATCATTGTCAGTTCGAGTGATTTGACGTAGTCAAATAGTATCGAGAATAAATGATTTTGTATGAAAATGTTGTTTTCTCGATATAATTCCATTTACCCTTCGATAAGCTCAGGATAATATTAGAATCACTCGGGTGACATTTTTATTATGAAATTGCAGGAGGACCTCTAAGAGAGGGGACTTCTATCGATTGTGATAGATAAGCTATATTGGAACTAACTTGATAATAAGTGACTAACTCATTTTCATATTCTAAGGCAATAGAGAAGAGTGTAGCGACAAGTTTATTTATTTGTAGTTTATTGGCTAGTATTCTATTTGGTTTAGCAATTGTAAAATGCTGGTCTTTACAATCATCTCCCTGATGGGCTTCATGCATAAAACAAACAAGTAACTCATATAGACTTTCATCATAATGGTCTCCATGAGAAATATGCTCATGGTCTGAATTTAAATGTTTTGTAGTATTATTGTGTTGGTGGTGGTTGTGACCATCTTTTTCATGAGTAATTTCATGCTTTTCTGTTTCAGAATCGTGACTGTGAGGTATAAAGTTATGTGCAAACCCAAAAGAATAGGTAAGCAATAAAATTATTGATATGAATATTTTTACGTTCACGAGATGTAAATGTAGTGATTTTTAATAATAAAGTGCTAAGTGCTTGATAATGAAGTTTTATCTAACGATAAAAATTATGCCTAAATATTTTTAAAAAATCTTCAGGAACTTTAGTTTCAAATTCCATTTTTTGCTCAGTTGCGGGATGGATAAAATTAATCTTTCTTAGATGTATACCAGTCCGATTAATAGGGTTTTCTTTAGCATCATATTTCTTGTCCCCAATTATTGGATGTCCGATACTTTTTAAATGAACTCGAATTTGATGTTTACGTTCTGTTTCTTGAGTAGCTTCTAATAAAGTGAAAAATTCATTCTTTTTTACAACACTGTAATTGGTAATTGCTTTTTTGCCCAATTTTGGGTTATTTCCAGAATACACAATTAAGGCTTTACTCTCATTTAAAAAGGAAGTAATTGTATCAACATCTTTTTCTATTGTTCCTTCTGTAACTACTAAGTAAAGGTTTTTAGAAAATGTTTGTTGCCAGCTATCTTTTAAATCGACTTGAGTTTGCTTGTTTTTTGCAAAAACCATTAATCCAGAAGCTTCTCTATCCAATCTGTGAATCACAAAAAGCCGTGCTACAGGGTTTTCTTGTTGAATATGATGAGTAATAATTCTATAAGCAGTTAGTTTTTTTTCTTTTTCAGAACCAATAGAAAGTAACCCACTTTTCTTGTCAATTACTATAATATCATCATCTTCAAAAATAATTTTTATTCCTTCGTATTTCTCTTTTTTAAATGCGCCATCCCAACTTATGGTAACTTCATCACCCTTTTTTAATTCGTGGTTGTATTGCGTTATAATTTCTTTGCCAACCTTAAATTGCTTGTGGGTTAGCATCGCTTTTATCTTGTTACGACTTTTGTCTTTTACTGTGATTAATAAAAACTTAAGTAATTCAGTATCTTCAGTAATAGTATAACTACTCTGTCTACTTTTTTTACCTGTTTTTTTAGAATTAAATTTCTTAGCCATTTTTAATCGATAAATACTTTGCGAAATTAGTGATTTTCATTGATGTGTTAATAAAACTTAAATCGAATAACAAATCATCGAAATTTCATAAATCACATTATTCTTCTTAGTAACTTTGGAAGTCGAAATTTAGAAAATTAATGTCCGATATTATTAAATTATTACCTGATGCTGTAGCCAATCAAATTGCTGCTGGAGAAGTGATTCAACGCCCTGCAAGCGCGGTTAAAGAATTACTCGAAAATGCAATTGATGCAGGTAGCGATAACATTTCGCTGGTAATAAAAGATGCAGGTAAAGCATTAATTCAAGTTAACGATAATGGTTTCGGAATGTCAGAAACAGATGCTCGTCTAAGTTTTGAAAGGCATGCAACTTCTAAAATTAAAAGTGCTGCAGATTTGTTTAACATCAATACTAAAGGATTTAGAGGAGAGGCATTAGCATCTATTGCAGCAATTGCTCAAGTGGAATTAAAAACTAAAGTTGAGGGAAATGATTTAGGAACTCAAATTGTTATTGAGGGTAGCAAGGTAAAAGAACAGGAGGTTTGCAACTGTTCTAAAGGGACTTCTTTCTCTATCAAAAATTTATTTTTTAATGTACCTGCTCGTAGAAATTTCTTAAAATCAAACCCTGTTGAGATAAAACACATTATTGAAGAATTTCAACGTGTAGCATTGGTTCATGCCGAGATTGCTTTTAGCATGTATAACAATGGTAATGAAGTTTTTAATTTAAAGAAAGGAAGTTTTAGGCAACGTATTGTTGGAATATTTGGAGATAAAACTAATCAGAAGCTAGTGCCAGTTACCGAGAGTACTGATATAGTTAGTATTGAAGGTTTTGTGAGTAAGCCTGAGTTTGCAAAGAAAACAAGAGGAGAACAATACTTTTTTGTGAATGATAGATTTATAAAAAACCCATATTTAAATCATGCGGTTCAAAATGCTTTTGATCAATTATTGAGCAAAGATCAGTTTCCTGCTTACTTTTTGAAATTAACCATTGACCCTTCAAAAATTGACATTAATATTCATCCTACAAAAACAGAAATTAAGTTTGAAGATGAACGAGCTATTTATGCAATTATTAGAACTGCAGTTAAACAGGCATTAGGGAAACATAACATTACTCCAACATTAGATTTTGAGCAAGAGTTGAGCTTTAATGTTCCGTTACTTAAAAGTACAGATACTATTAAAATTCCAACCATAAAGGTGAATAAGGATTATAATCCATTTGAAACAAAGACAGTTGCTCCAAAAGTGAGAAAACAATCCACTGAAAATTGGGAATCGCTTTACAGTTCTTTTCAAAAAGATACTACAGAAATAATTGAACACAACGAAGAAAAAGAAAAACAACAAGTTATTTCACCAAATTGGGATAACGATGAAGAGGAAGAAAAACAAACATTGATTCAGTTGCATTCAAAATATATATTGGCACAGTTAAAATCAGGCAGTTTGATTATAGATCAAGAAAGGGCTCATACACGTATTTTGTTTGAAGAATATATTAAAAACCTTGCGCATGGAAAAGGAAGTACACAACAATTATTATTTCCTGAAACTATTGATTTTACAACTGCTGATGCCGAGTTGTTAAACGAATTACAAGTAGAGGTCAAAAATTTAGGTTTTGATTTTGATAAGATGGGGAAAAGTAGTTTTGTTATAAGTGGAGTTCCTTCAGAACTAAAAGAACCAAACGTTAAAAAAATATTAGAAGGTTTGTTGGAGCAGTTCAAGTTGAATGAAAGTGAACTTAAATTAAAAAAACACGAAAATTTAGCTATCTCTATGGCAAGAAGTGCAAGCATTAAATCGGGTAAAAAATTAGCAGAAGAAGAAATGAAAGCTTTAGTAGATCAACTTTTTGCTTGTGAAATGCCTTACAGTTTACCTAACGGAAAACCAACCATCATTACTTTAAATTTAGAAGATTTGAACCAACAATTTGATTATTAATTATGGATTTTAGAAACATACCACCAGTAGTAAAAAACCTATTAATTATTAATGGATTATTTTATTTGGCTACAATATTATTAAAAAGTCAAGGAATAGATTTAGCTGAGTATTTAGGGTTACACTATTGGAAAAGTGAAGGGTTTCAACCTTATCAGTTGGTAACTTACATGTTTATGCATGGAGGATTTACACATGTACTGTTTAATATGTTTGCGGTATTTATGTTTGGTAAAGTTTTAGAAGGAGTTTGGGGACAAAAAAGGTTTCTTATTTTTTATATGGTTACGGGAATTGGCGCTGGGTTGATACAGATGTTGGTTGCTCATATTAGATTAATGCCCTTATTGGCTGATTTGCCTCCAGAAGACATTAACATGATTATGACCGAAGGCTATGATTTATTACAGTCTGGAAAGAATTGGGTTGGTATAGGAGGAACAATCAATGGTTTAATAAATGGGGTTACTGTTGGAGCTTCTGGAGCTGTTTTTGGAATATTATTAGCTTTCGGAATGTTGTTTCCTAATACAGAATTGATGTTATTGTTTCCTCCAATACCGATAAAAGCTAAATGGTTTGTTTTAGGCTATGGAGCGTTAGAATTGTATTCTGGTTTTGCGAATAACCCTAATGATAATGTTGCTCATTTTGCTCATTTAGGAGGAATGTTGTTTGGGTTTATTTTAATTCAAATGTGGAAAAAAGATAGGGGTAATTTTTATTAGTAATGGGAAATCCTTTTATAGAAGACATAAAAAATCAGTATAAGAATGGTTCGGCTTTAATTAAGCTGATATTCGTTAATCTGGGGGTGTTTTTAGCCGTTTACATTATTGGGAATGTGTTGTTTTTGTTAAACATTGGTTCTAGTGATTCGTTGTTTAATAGCCTTTCGTTACCAGCAAGTTTTTTAGAAATTATAAGTCAGCCATGGAGTGTTGTTACTTATATGTTTTTGCATAGAGATTTATGGCATCTGTTAATGAATATGCTAGTGCTTTATTTTGGTAGTCAAATTTTCATTCAATTTTTAAATCAAAAAAAATTAGTAACCGTTTATATTTTAGGAGGTTTATCAGGAGGAATTATATACATTTTAGCATTTAATTTATTCCCTGTTTTTAAAGAAGTATTACCAAATTCAATGGCTCTTGGTGCTTCTGCATCTGTAATGGCAATATTGATAGCTGCAGCTACCTATGTTCCTAATTTTGTTGTTCGTTTGGTATTTATTGGAAATGTTAAACTAAAGTACATAGCAATGGGGTATCTAGTTTTAGATTTAATAAACATTCAAGGTGCTAATTCAGGTGGTCATATTGCTCATTTAGGAGGGGCAATATTTGGTTTCTTTTATATTCAACAACTTAAAAAAGGCAAAGATTTTACGTTGGGTTTTAGTCGATTTTTAGATTATTTAAAAGCTATGTTTAAACCTCGAAAGAAAATGAAAGTGGTTTATAAAAAGCAGGGAAAAACCAAAACAGATCAAGCGTATAACAATCAAAAAGTAAATAATCAAAAAAAGATAGACACTATTTTAGATAAAATATCTAAATCAGGATACGATAGTTTGTCAGCAGAAGAAAAAGCGATTTTGTTTGATGCGAGCAAGAAATAGCTCATCACGTCATTCCGGACTTGATCCGGAATCTCTTAATAAATATTAGATCCCCACAAGCTGAGCCTAACGTTATTATTAAAGCATTTTTCCTAATTCCATCATCTCATCACGTAAGCGGGCGGCCTCAATAAAATCTTCTTCTTTGGCAGCTTTTTTCATTTTACGTTCTGTTTCTTTCAATAGTTTTTCAATTTGACCTTTATCCATATATTGAACAACAGGATCTGCTGCAATGCTTGGCTTCTCAGTAATTGCTTCAATGTCATAAGCATCTTCAATTACTTTAGTTTGACCTAAAATTTGAACTTTAGACTTGTTTAATCCTTGTGGAGTAATTCCGTGTTTAGCATTATAGTTTACTTGTTTTTCTCTTCTTCTATCAGTTTCATCAATGGTCTTTTGCATCGATTTGGTAATCTTATCAGCATACATAATTACCAAGCCATTAATGTTTCGCGCTGCTCTACCAGATGTTTGGGTTAGAGATCGCTCTGAACGTAAAAAACCTTCTTTATCTGCATCTAAAATGGCAACTAAAGAAACTTCAGGCAAATCCAACCCTTCACGTAAAAGGTTAACACCAATTAGGACATCAAAGACTCCTAAACGTAAATCACGTAATATTTCAACTCGATCTAAGGTATGAACCTCAGAATGAATATAACGACACCTTAAACCAGCATTATCAAAATACTTATCTAATTCTTCAGCCATTCGTTTGGTAAGTGTAGTTACCAAAACACGTTCATCTTTTTCTGCACGAATAACTATTTCTTCCATTAAATCATCAATCTGATTTAAGCTCGGACGAATTTCAATTTCAGGCTCTACTAAACCTGTCGGTCGAATAACCTGTTCAACAATAACTCCTTCAGATTGCTCTAATTCATAATCTGCTGGGGTCGCACTCATATAGACTACTTGATTAATTATTGAAGAAAATTCTTCAAACTGTAATGGGCGGTTGTCCATTGCCGAAGGTAAGCGGAAACCATATTCTACTAAGTTTTGTTTACGAGAACGATCGCCACCATACATTGCTCCAATTTGAGAAACTGTTACGTGACTTTCATCTATCACCATTAAAAAATCTTTCGGAAAATAATCTAACAAGCAGAAAGGTCTTGAACCTTCAGGACGTCTATCAAAATAACGCGAATAGTTTTCTATTCCTGAGCAATATCCCAATTCACGCATCTTTTCTAAATCATACGTTACTCTATCTTCTAAACGTTTAGCTTCAAGATGTTTACCAATTTCTTTGTAATACTCCACTTGCTTCACCAAATCATCCTGTATCTCGTGGATGGCACCTTGCATTCTATCTTTAGTGGTATTAAATATACTAGCTGGATAAATATTTAAATAATCAAACTCTTCTAGGGTTGTTCCATTAATCGGATCAAAAGATTCTATTTCTTCAACTTCATCTCCAAAAAAGTAAACACGATAGGCAATTTCAGCATAGCCTGGGTAAATATCAACGGTATCTCCTTTTACCCGAAAATTCCCTCGTTGAAAATCACTTTCAGTTCGGGAATATAATGCTTGGACTAATTGGAGCAAAAATTTATTTCTGCTAATTACATCACCTGTTTTTATCTTAACAATATTATCTTGAAAATCCGCTGGATTACCAATACCATAAATACACGAAACAGAAGCAATTACAATCACATCTTGTCTACCAGATAGAAGAGAAGTAGTGGTGCTTAGTCGTAACTTTTCTATTTCCTCATTGATAGACATATCTTTTTCAATGTAGGTATCTGTAACAGGTAAATAAGCCTCTGGTTGGTAATAATCATAGTAAGAAACAAAATACTCAACAGCATTTTCTGGAAAAAACTGTTTAAACTCCCCATAAAGTTGTGCTGCTAAGGTTTTGTTATGACTTAGGATTAAAGTGGGTCGCTGTATCTTTTGAATAACATTGGCAATTGTAAATGTCTTTCCTGAGCCTGTAACACCTAGAAGTGTCTGAGCTTTTACGCCTTCATTAAGGCCATTAACTAATTGCTTAATTGCTTCGGGCTGGTCACCTGTGGGTTGAAAGTTAGATACAATTTTAAATGGCATTTTACGAAATTACTCTTTTTACTATGATTTTTTGTCTTGAAAAAATAACGTTTTAATGTTGTTTTAGAAAAGGTACGCAATACGTATTTCGACTTCGTTTAACGACAACTCTATGTTTTCGTTGTGTTGAAACAGTAATCAGTCAACATAATGAAATATAGAGATTGTTGGCAACAGTTATTTTATAAAATTTCTCCTGACTGGTTCTGAAATTAATTTCGAAATCACTGGGTCCTAACATTCTCTAGTCAATAAACCTATTCATGTAACAAGACCAGTCCACTTAAAAATATACACGAAACATTAGGTTTGGGAAAAAACCAAACTGTGTGTTATAGCCAATAGAGTTTGGTTCATTTTCATCATAGTATTCAGATAACTTTCCTTTGTTATTAGTTATGTTATCTAGATTGAACCATAGCTCATAGGTAGTTTTTGGTTTGTTCCACTTGTAACTTGTTGATAGCGTTACCTGATAAATATCTTCTATTTTATCTTCGTAAGCTTTTTCATAATCCCAATGTGTATCACTATCAGGGTCAACTGCTAACTTACCATCATTACCTCTTAACAATGGGATATATTTTTTACCTCCACCAAAAAATATTTTGGCATTTAAACCTAGTGTTTGATTTTTCTTTTTTCCTAAGTTCTTAAACTCTTTACCACATAAAAAATTCACTAAATAATTCCCGTTGTATTGGGTATTTCGCTTTACACCTTCTAAAGATTTATAGGTTGAATTGTAGAGAGAAGCATTAAGTAGGAAATAATAATTGTTTGCAAAAAAGCGCTCCAATGTAACTTCAATTCCATAATTTTCACCTGTTCCCTTGTTTACTAGATCTACATATTTATAATCGAGCCCTTCATTAATAGTAGCATAATAACTAGTATCGTTATTTTCTACTGGTAAATTGTAGAGATCCTGATAGTAAACTTCAATTTTTGCTAGCAAGTTTTCTGAAAAACGCATTTCGTAACCCATTATATAATGATGCGCCTTTAGCAAATCAAGATCTCTATTGGGTTCAATTGTACTTCCATCTTCTTGAACAACTTTTGCAAAATAATTATGTACAGTTTCCATAGTACTATGATTACCATAACCTGCTGAAAATGCACTCTTCTTTGATAGTTTCCAATTGAAAGCAACTCTAGGTTCGAGTGTACTCTATTGTTAAACAAAACATTCATATTATGAACTCCAGCAACCATCGTAATATTTTCATTAAATCTGTGCTTCCAGGCGATAAAATTTCTTATAGTGCTAATATTTTCTTCAAAATCTAATAAATTAACTCTCGATGTAAGGTCATTTTGAATCATACTCTGTTTATTATCATAAACGAATAAGTTATACTTTGTACCTATTTGAATCTTATTTTTTGCATTGAACTTGTTGTGATAACTCATAGCACCTCTATAAGCAGTCTTTTTTAACCTAGCCTTATAATTTAAAGCTTTGTCCGTAATTGAATCACGCAATGGAGAGCCATTTACATCATAGATAGTGATAAGGTTAGATTCCAATACATCATCTTGAATGCCATCAACAGAATAGGCTAACGTAGTTTTCAGAAAACTTCTTTTGTTTAAAATTAAAGAATGATTCATTCCTGCATTAAATAAATAAGTTTGGGTTTCATAATCCTGCTCTACTACGTTAGATGGTCTTGGATTATCTCCAGCAGTCCATCCATCAACTAATCCTACACTATCTAAGGCAGAACCACTTAAGCCAGCTAGACCAAAGAAAGAAAAGTTACCTAATTTTTTAGTAGGTAATTGTATTTTAAATGCAGCATCTTGAAACTTTGGAACTCCTTCCACATCTACTAATCCAAGTTCTCGTATCAAAGAAATGGTAGAGTATCTATAATTTACTAAGTAAGAACCTCCATATCCTTTTTTTAAAGGACCTTCAAGGGTTAAATCAGTTCCAAGTATACCTAGTCCGAAGGAACCTTCAAATTTCTCATTATTCCCTGCGCGGAGTTTTACATCGTATACTCCAGATAAAACATCTCCATATTCAGGAGAAAATGCTCCCGTATGAAAATCAGAGGTAGCCAATAGATTATTATTAAGTGCGCTAATTCCACTGGCACTTACGCCATTTTGATCTGCAAAATGATTGGGGTTAGTAATTTGTATTCCTTCAAGTCTCCATTGCATATATTTGGGTGAATTTCCTCTTACAATAATATCATTACTTCCATTCTGAGTAGCTGCTACACCAGAGTAATTTGAAACGATCCGAGAAGGATCATTAAAAGGACCGGCATATCGACTTGATTCTTCTGGCGAAATTGAACGACTGCTAACTAATGTCATTTCGTCTACCGTTTCACCTTTGTTTTCGTAGGCTTTTACTACAAATTCATCCAATTTCACAATAGACTCTTGCATACTTAAATTTAAGACCACTTCTTTACCAGAATTTACAATGATGTTGTTAGCTGTTGTACTTTCATATCCTAAGTAGGAAAGCAAGAGAGAAACTCTACCGATAGGAATATTTTCTAATCTAAATTCACCATTTACATCAGTGACTGTTCCTCTTAATGGGTTACTGTCTATTATTCTTATTTCAGCAGCAATTAATGGCATTTTGCTGTCTACATCCAATATAATACCTCTAACTGTTTGCGTTAAACCTTGAGTTGGCATTTGCTTTGTATTAGATGATTTTTCTAAAGGGGAAATAACAATTGTATTCCCCACCTTTTTATAACTTAACCCAGTGTTTTTAAGGCTCTTTAAGAGAACCTCTTCTATGCTTGCATTAGATACCGTTAAAGTAATAGGTGCACATTTACTTATTTCCTCATCGTTATAGATAAAATTAATGTCAGCTTGTTTTTTTAGTTCATCAAATAGGGTTTTGATACTTACTTTTTCTACAGATAAAGTGAAGCTTTTATCTTGTGCTTTTAATTGTGTGGTGAACAATATTAAAAGCATACTTATTATAAACTTTGATTTATAATTGGTTTTTTTTAATCTTAAGATAGAGATGTAATTTACTTTGTAATTTTTCATAATTTTAGCGTTATTAAAGATTTCAGATCTTTTTTATTTAATATGAGAATGGGAAATGTTAGCGCATTTCCCTTCTTTTTTTTACAGAATGATTATTGTGTTTTCTTTTAATCTAAATTCCACGTTGGTGGTTAACTCCAGCATTTTTAGTATAGATGAAATGGGTTGGGAATTATCAATACGTGCGGTAAAATGAAAATCTTTTGCGGCTTCATTTTCAAACGAATATTTAAAATTATACAAGCGAGCTAATCGTCTCATTACCGCCTCAAGATTTTCGGCTTCAAATTCTATTTTACCTTCCATCCAAGAAGTATATAGATCGGTATTTACTTCTTTAACACGAATGTCTGTTTCGGTTAATAAAATACGTGCCTGCTCATTAGGCACTAAAACCTTCTCCATCTTTGCGGTTGACAATTTGATACTTCCTTCTACCAAAGTTGTTGCAGTATGAGACTCATCAGAATAAGCCCATACATTAAAAGAAGTTCCTAATACCCTTATGTTCGTCTCTTGTGTGTTTACAAGAAATGGTTTTCCATTGTGTTGGACATTAAAAAAGGCTTCTCCTTCTAAAAAAACTTCTCTTGTGCTATCTGTAAAAACAACAGGATATTTTATCGAAGAATTAGCATTTAACCAGATTTCTGTTCCATCGCTCAATGTTAATTTGTAATTCCCTCCTTTTGGTGTTACCAGTGTATTGTATATTAGAGGGTCAATCTCTTTTATTATTTCTTCTGAGGTATATTTTAAAGAATTATTATGATTAAGAAGCAGCGCTCTTCCTTCTTGAAAATTTGTTATTGTTTTATTTTGAAGGTCTAATATCTCTCCGCTCGCGAGTATCAACGTTGCCTTATGCTCGTAAGGTTTAATAATTTCATCAACATTAGCCAAAGAGGAGGATGAGAAATCTTCCCAATAATAACTGAGTCCAGCTAGCATGATAAAAGGAATTAATATTGCGGCATATCGAAGGAGCCTTCTAGCTTCTAATCTAATAACCTTGGTTTTAAATAGCTTTTTTTCAAGCGAAGACCAAGTTTTAACCCGATCAAAAAGTTGATAATCCTCTAGCTTGTTTAAAAGTGTATGATCATCCAACATCTTTTCATAGAATACTGCATTGGATTCACTTTTTTCTATCCATTGCTGTAATTTTTTTTCTTCGTCAAAAGAAATTTCACCTTTTATCTTTTTACTTAGTAGGCTAGCGATTAGAAAACTCTGTTCCATGATTTTATTATTGATTCATTACTAAAACAACTTAGATCAAAACAG
>JAESUI010000150.1 GCA_016763135.1 Flavobacteriales bacterium | reverse complement strand
TAATGAATTGCTTATTTTCGTAATTATTTATTTCAACGCAAAATAACAATTATTAATATTACGAAAATGAAAACAGGACTTAGATTATTAACTATTTCATTGTTATTAATTATTACTATTAATGTTAATGCTCAAGATGACAAAAAGCTTACCAAAAAAGAAGCTAAGGTTTTGCTTGAAAAAGCGGAGCTTAGTTATGAAGATGAAAATTATTTAGACGCTCTAGATAAATTTATTCAATTGTACGAGTATAAGTCAAGTGATTTATATTATAAATTAATGATGGGTATATGCTATACTTATGATCCTGACCAAAAAAAAAGTCAATAGAGATAATTGAGCAAGTTAAAATAACTAACCCTGAACACAACCTAATAAATTACCATCTTGCAAGAGCTTATGCTGTAAATTATCAATTTGATAAAGCAGTTAATCTTTTTAATATGTTCATAACAAGAGCTACTAAAGAAGATATTGATCAAAAGAATAAAGCTTCTCAAATGATTGTGAATTGTCAGAATGCAAAAGAAATTCTAGCTGATACCATTACTCAGAATGTTATTATAAATATAAAATACCCTGTTAACTCCCAATATTCAGAATATGTTCCAGTAATTTCTGCTGATGAGTCAGTAATGATATTTACATATAGAGGAGTAAAAAGTAAAGGTGCAGATGAAATTGAATTGTCGATGGATGCTGAAGCCTATTCGGAGGATGTATTTATTTCTTATAAAAAAAATAACGATTGGACAGAGCCAGTAAGTATTGGAGATAATATTAATACAAAAGCTCATGATGCAGCTATTGCACTTTCAGTAGATGGGCAAACCTTGTTTATTTATAAAACGGATAATGGTAAGAATGACATTTATGTGAGTCATTTAAAAGGTGATGATTGGACTAAACCTTCAAAGTTAAGAGGTGACATCAATCATAATAAAAGTTGGGAAGGAAGTTGTAGTTTATCAGCCAACGGTAAAATATTATATTTTGCGAGTGATAGAGAAGGTGGATTAGGTGGAAGAGATATTTACAAAGCTGATTTACAGGCTGATGGAAGTTGGGAGAATGTTGTAAACTTAGGACCTAATGTCAATACTGCTTATAATGATGACGACCCTTTTATTCACCCTGATAATATTACCTTGTACTTTAGTTCAGAAGGACATACAAGTATTGGTGGGTATGATATTTTTTCTACTGTTTCTGATGGGTACGGAGGCTTCGGAGAGCCAAAAAACTTAGGGTATCCAATTAATACGATTGATGATAACAGATATTTTGTTTTAGCGGCAGACGGTAAAACTGGATATTATTCTGGTGGAGGAGATAATAGTATAGGAGAACAGGATATCTTTAAAATTATTACTGGAAAAATTGAAAAACCAGTATTAGCACTTCTTTTAGGTAAAGTATATTTTAATGATGTTCCAACTGGTTCAATAATGAATCTATATAAACAAGTAGAAGGAGAGTTAGAAGGTACATTTGTATCAAATGCTGAAACAGGTAAATATGTAATGGCATTAACTCCAGGAATATATGAAATTGAAGTTGAATTAGAATCTGGAGAAATAGTAACGGATTCCGTTCGCTTAGATCAAATAACAGAGTATGTTGTGTTGCATAAAGATTTTAGAATTTATAGTGATTCTAATTTAATTGCTCAAAATGATGCTTCATTACAGTCTATATTAGACGCTGAATTAAAGAAAGAGGGTAAAACTATTGACACATTATTTACTGATAATATTGATGCTGACATTGAACTTAAACCAATGGATGAGGGTAGAACATTTACGTTGAATAACATTGAGTATGATTTTGATAAATCGACATTAAGACCTGCATCTAAAATTGAATTAGATAGATTAGCAATTATATTGAAAGAACAAAAAGGTATTAAAGTTGAAATTAGTAGTCATACTGATGCTAAACGTAATGTTGAAATGGCTAAACGTGCCTTTAAACAAAGAGGGCAGACTTATACAAAAGAAGCTCATGATAAAATGAGTAAGAAGTATAACAATCGCTTATCTCAACGAAGAGCACAGTCTGTAGTTAATTATTTAATCAAAAAAGGAATTCCTAAAGCACGATTGGTAGCAACTGGTTATGGTGAAGAAAAACCTATTGCTGATAATGTAATGGCTGATGGAAGCGATAACCCTGAAGGAAGACAAAAAAATAGACGTACTGAATTTAAAGTGCTTGAGAGTAAATAATCTTACGCTTAGCTGTGAATATATAACATTAACTAATAATTATGGACGAATTAAACGAAGTGAGCACTAGTAATACTACTGCTGCTAAATCAAGTTTTACAGATTTTAACTACCCAATTACATTTGTATTTAAAATAGGAGCATTAGCTAATGATTTTACGGCAAAAGATGCTAGTGGAAATACCATTGCTTATGTAAAACAGAAAATGTTTAAATTAAAGGAAGCAATAAATGTTTTTTCAAATGAATCAAAAACTGATGTTTTGTACACTATTGCAGCAGACAGAATAATCGATTTTAATGCAAGTTATACTTTTAAAAACAAAAGTGGTATTGAGCTTGGAAAGGTTGGTCGTAAGGGAAGAAAATCACTATTGAAAGCTCATTATGAAATTTTTGATACAAATAATAACTTAGATTACACTATTACGGAGGAAAACCCATGGGCTAAAGTAGGTGATGCTCTTTTAGGAGAAGTACCAATTTTAGGAATGTTTACAGGTTATTTATTTAACCCTAAATATATTGTTAAAGATGGCAATGATGAAATTATTGCTAGACTATCAAAAGAAGCATCATTTTTTGGAAGACGCTTTAAGTTAGATGAAGTTGGAAAATTTAAATCTGGAGATGGTGAAAGAATTATGTTAGCGTTAATGATGATGTCTTTATTAGAGAGAAGAAGAGGGTAGTTAATGCTAAGTATCAGTCAGAAGAAGTACGTCAACTCTTTAAAGCAAAAAAAGTTTAGAACTCAATGCAACTGTTTTGTTGTAGAGGGAATTAAAATGATTGAAGAGTTACTTCAATCAGATTATGAAATAGAATCTATTTTTGCAACATCATCTTGGATAGAAAATAATAATTCAGTTGATTGTATTGAAATTTCCGAAAAAGAACTCAATAGTATTTCTTCTTTAAAAACACCAAACGAAGTTATTGCTGTAGCTAAACAAATGGATAGTCAACTTATTGACGTTTCTTCTGAGTTAACTATTGCTTTAGATAAAATTCAAGATCCAGGGAATTTTGGAACTATAATTAGAACAGCTGATTGGTTTGGAATCAAGAATATAGTCTGTTCAGAAGATTCTGTAGATGCATATAACTCAAAAGTAATACAAGCTACTATGGGCTCTTTTTTTAGGGTAAATATTGTTTATACTAACTTAAACGAGTTCTTTTCTAAGAATTCAGATTTAACTGTTTATGGGGCATTATTAGATGGAGAAAATGTTTATAAAAAACAATTAAAACATAAAGGTACTGTTTTGTTGATGGGGAATGAGTCTAAAGGTATTTCAGAAGATCTTATATCGTACATTACTGATAGAGTTTCTATACCAAAATTTGGTAATGCAGAATCGCTAAATATTGCTACGGCTACGGCTATTTTGTGTTCTGAGTGTAAACGGGTTTAGAGTAATTAATATTTGCTATTATTTTTTTTCCATAAACTCTATCATCTGATGTTGCGATAATGATATAGTCTCCAGTAGGTAAAAACTCACTTGATTTTGTTATTCTTATATGTTTATTGATCATAACAAGATCAACAATAACTATAAATTGCTCTTGATTTTCATTAAATAATACAACTAAAATATTTTTTTCGTCATAACTTTTTAAATTTTTATTCTTTTTAGAGGAAGGAAATAGTTTGGAAAGTGACTTTATTTTTTTAAAATTATAAACAGCAACCATTTCTGAATAATATGTATGTCCATCTATGTCAACTTGCTTAATTCTATAAAAAGCTTTTTTATTTAGAGGCTTATAATCTATTTCGTAGTATTCAATAAAATCCCCCAAATTATTTGTCGCTTTTATTTTTAGTATTTCTTTAAATTTTCCACCATTTCTAGAACGTTCAATTACAAAATAATCAACTTCGATGTGTTTAGGGTTGTCCCATGAAATTTCTACTCTATCAATATTGTAATTTGCTTTTATTTCCGAAAATGAAGTTGAAATAAAAAAGAGCTGGGTAAATAAGAATAATATTGTTTTCATTTTAAATGGTTTTAGAATTTAGGGTAAAGTTATAGTCTGAAATTGAATTGTGTAAGAGTTTTATTGCTGAAATTCAGTCAGTTGAATTACCTATTTTAAAAATGATTGAAATACGTATATCTGCGAATATTTGTCATTACACTTAATAATATGGCAGTTAATTATCAACTATGCTGTGCATTTCAGTCATAATGTCATTAAAAATGTAATGGCATGCACTTTGACTATTGCTTTACAGAAAAAATAAAAATTATATAACAACATAGAAATGGCAAAAGGAAAAATTAAAGTGACAACGGAAAATATCTTTCCGATTATTAAGAAGTTTTTATACTCAGATCACGAAATATTTTTAAGAGAATTAATTGCTAATGCAACTGATGCAACTAAGAAGTTAGGTGCATTGTCTTCTAAAGGAGATTTTAAAGGTGATGCAGGTGATACAACTATAGAAATTACAGTTGATAAGAAAGCGAAAACGCTTACTGTAAAAGATAGAGGTGTTGGAATGACAGAAGAAGAGGATAAGAAATACATTAATCAAATAGCATTTTCTGGAGCAGAAGAGTTTGTGGATAAATTTAAAGATCAAGAAGATGCAGCTGGAATTATTGGGAAGTTTGGTTTAGGTTTTTACTCTTCATTTATGGTTGCTGAACGTGTGGAAATTATTACTAAATCTTATCTAGATGAGACTGCTGTTGTATGGGAATGTGATGGAAGCCCTGAGTTTTCATTAAAAGATCATAAAAAAGAAGATAGAGGAACTGAAATAGTATTACACATTGCAGAAGATTCTACAGAATTCTTAGAAGAAGCACGAATTAAAACCTTGTTAGATAAGTATTGTAAGTTTATGCCTGTGGCTATCAAATTCGGACAAAAATCTGAATGGATAGATAATAAGAAAGGAAAGAAAGATAAAGATGGTAATGTAGAGAAAGAAGAAATTAAGGTTGATAACATCGTTAATAATCCTTCTCCAGCATGGACTAAATCGCCATCATCATTAAAAGATGAGGATTACAATAACTTTTACAAAGAGTTGTATCCAATGAATTTTGAAGATCCTTTATTTCATATTCATTTAAATGTTGATTACCCGTTTAATCTGACTGGAATATTGTATTTCCCTAAGATTAGTGCGAACATGGAAGTGCAAAAGGATAAAATTAAGTTGTTTTCCAAACAAGTATTTATTACAGATTCAGTTGAAGGGATTGTGCCTGATTTCTTAACACTTTTACATGGGGTTATTGATTCTCCAGATATTCCATTAAATGTTTCTCGTTCTTATTTACAAGCAGATGGAGCAGTGAAGAAAATTGCGAGTCATATTTCTAAAAAAGTTTCGGACAAGTTAGAAGAACTGTTTAAAAAAGATAGAGCAGATTTTGAGAGCAAGTGGGATGACATTAAAATTTTCATTGAATATGGAATGTTATCGGATGAGAAATTTGCTGAAAGAGCGGCTAAATTTGCATTGTACAAAACAACCGATGGTAAATATTATACCATAGAAGAATTAACAAAGAAAATTACTCCTGCTCAGAAAGACAAAGACGATAAGTTAGTTTATTTGTATACTAATGATGCAGAAGGTCAACATTCGTTTGTTAGCGCTGCAACAGCTAAAGGTTATGAAGTAATGATAATGGACACTCATTTATCAGCTCACTTAGTTGGGAAATTAGAGCAAACACAAGAGAATTCAGTATTTACTAGGGTAGATGCTGATACTATTGATAAGTTAATTAATAAGGATGAAACAATTCCTTCTAAACTTTCTGAAAAAGATGAGGAAAAACTGAAGCCAGTTATCGAAGAAGTAATGTCTAAAGAAAAGTTTTCTGTTCAGTTTGAAAGTATGAGCGAAACAGATCAGCCAATGACTATTGTTCAGCCAGAGTTTATGAGAAGAATGAAAGATATGAGTGCTGTTGGTGGTGGGGGTATGAATATGTTTGGCGGAGCAATGCCAGATACTTACAACTTAGTAGTAAATACTAATCATCCATTAATAAGTAAAATATTGAAAGAAAAAGATGAAAAGAAACAAGCTGAAATCACTAAGCGTGCTGCTGATTTGGCTTTATTATCTCAAAACATGCTAAAAGGAGAAGAATTAACTAAATTTATCAACCAAAGTATTGAATTGATATAAACCTAAAAAACTAAAAACATGAACAAAGGATTAATAATTTTATTAGCAATAGTTGGGATAGCCTTAATCAGCATATTTTCGTTTATAAGCTGGGCAAATGGAGTATATGATACAGCTATCAATAATCAAGAAACTACAATAGAAATGTGGGGAAATGTAGAAAGTTCTTATCAAAGAAGAGCGGATTTGATACCTAACTTAGTAAACACGGTTAAAGGATATGCTGAACACGAAAAAGAAACCTTAACTGAAGTAATGGAAGCTAGGGCAAAAGCAACAAGTATTAATATAGATCCTGCCAAATTAACTCCAGCAGCTATTAAACAGTTTCAATCAGCTCAAGCAGGAATTTCTGGTGCTTTAGGTAAGCTAATGATGGTGTCAGAACGTTATCCTGATTTAAAAGCCAACCAAAATTTCTTGGAATTACAAGCTCAATTGGAAGGGACGGAAAATAGAATTAATGTAGCTAGAACTAAATACAATGAATCCATTAAAAAATATAACACTCAGATAAGAGGAAAGTTTAGAGGGATGGCTTTAGGTTGGTTTGCTGAAGAAGATGATAATTTTGAAAAGAGAGAACCTTTTCAACTAATTACTAAAGATGCTGAAAATGCACCAACAGTAGAATTTTAATAATCCTCCCACACAAATGTGTGGGGAAATTGATAGAAAATGGCTAGAGATTTATTTACCGACCAACAGCAGCAGCAAATTGTTGCCGCAATTAAAGAAGCAGAATTAAATACTTCTGGAGAAATTAAAGTTCATATAGAACGAAAATGTAAAGAAGATGTATTGGATCATGCAGCATTTATGTTTGATCAATTAGAAATGCAAAAAACTGAACTTAGAAATGGCGTACTTATCTATTTAGCAGTAGAAGATAAAAAACTAGCCATTTTAGGTGATGCAGGGATTAACTTAAAGGTGGCTAAAGATTTTTGGAACAGTACCAAAGACTTTATGATTACTAAATTTAAGGACGGAAAGTTTACTGATGGTTTAGCTGGTGGAATTAAATTAGCTGGAGAACAACTTAAAGCACATTTTCCTTATCAAAGTGATGATGTGAATGAATTATCAGATGATATTTCTTTTGGGGAGTAGATTCCTTATATATATTCCCGCACTTGTTGCAGGATCTGTTTAATTAAAAAATGCCGGAACAAGCGCGGTAAGAAAAATGAAAAAAGTACTATCAATATTATTACTACTAGCTGTTTTTACAACAGCGAATGCTCAAGAATGTTTGTTGGATAAGAAGCCAGTACAAGACTTGGTGCAAGATTATGCTAATATTTTAACAGATGCAGAAGAGCAGGGGTTAAGACAGGCTTTAATTGCGTTTAATGATTCAGTATCCAATCAAATTTTAATAGTTACAGTAACTGATTTATGCGGTTATGATAAATCAAGTTTTACATACACCTTAGGAGAGAAATGGGGTGTAGGCCAAGATGGAAAGGATAATGGTATTGTAATAATGATAAAGCCAAAAGAGATTGATGGGAGAGGAGAAGTATTTATTGCTCCTGGATATGGATTAGAAGGTGTATTACCAGATGCTATTGCCAAACGAATAGTAGAGAATGAAATGATTCCTTATTTTAAGAAAAAGGATTATTATGGTGGAATTGCTAATGCTGTAACTACTGTTATGGAAATTACTGGAGGAGAGTATTCTGCTGATGAGTATGCAAAAAGCTCAGGGTTAAAAGGACTATTGCCATTTTTAGGGATTTTCATTTTTATTATTGTAATGCTAATAACAAGAGCAAAAAGTGCGAGAAGTTATGCCTCAACTAATAATATGGGCTTCTGGGCTGCTTTAGCAGTTATGAATGCAAGTAGTAGGAGCCATGGTGGTTCTTTTGGAGGGTT
>JAESUI010000149.1 GCA_016763135.1 Flavobacteriales bacterium | reverse complement strand
TAGAAGAAAAATAAAGTGTTTTTCCATCTGGATGAATGAATACTGACTCTTCAGTTCCTTTAGTGTTAATAGTATTGCTTAATCGAATAGGAGTTGTCCAAGTCCCCTGTGCTGTTAATTCAGCTGTAAAAATATCTTGTTGTCCACTACCTATTCGTCCAACTCGTCTTACAAAGTAAAGTGTTTTACCATCAGCAGAAAAAGAAGGCTGTGATTCCCAATACTTAGAATTGATTGTTTTTCCTAAATTTTTAGGTCTTGTCCAATTGTCTCCAATATTATAAGAATAAAAAAGGTCGCAGCTTCCGTAGCCTTTTCTATTTCTACCATAACCTTCAACTGGGTTATAACAAGAAGTAAATATTAAAAAGCGACCATTTGCAGATAACGAAGGAGCCCCTTCATTAGACATACTGTTTATAGCTCTTACGTTAACACTTTGTTCCCAGTTTTTACCATCAAATTTACTCACATAAAAATCTTCATTAAATCCAGTATAAGTCCTTTCACTTTTTAACCTTCTTGTATAGAGTAATTTTGAACCATCAACAGAAATAGAAGGAAAATACTCTGCCATTGGGCTATTGATCTTATCTCCTAAATTTATTGGATCAAAAGGAACTGGATGCTTTAATGCTTCAGTGGCAAAATTACAATCTCTTAAACCATCTTTGGCAAGATTTTTCATCATTAAAGGTGCTCCTGTAAATGCTAAATAGCTTTCAAAATTTTTCTTAGCCTCTTTGTACATTCCAAACTTAAGTTGTAATGCTGCTGCTGAAGAGTATGTTTCAGGAAAAAAATTAGGGTTAATTTCTATACATCGAATATAATGTTTTAATGCTTTTTCATACTTCAACATTTCAGTATAAACATATGCTAGTAATAATTCTGCCTCAACAAAATTAGGGTCTTTTTCTATCGCACTTAAAAAACTAACTTCTGCTAGTTGATTATTTCGAGCATCATAATAATCTTTTCCTTCATTATAATACTTAATTGCTTTTCTATTTGTTGAGGACACATCTTTCTGACTCTGAGCTATACTACAATTAGAAAATCCAATTAAAAAAGCTAATATTAATATTTGATAAAGTCTATTCATTTTAAATTATCTAAGGTATTTTCAGGTACTTATGTGTTTGTAAAGATATGTTCCACTTTGGATTTCCCATTACATAGTCAATAATCAATGGCATTACTTTATCCTTATTACTCCATTCTGGTTGTAAATATAATTTACATTTATCATTTACTTTTTCTGCATGGCTTTCTGCCCACTTAATATCATCCTTATTATAAATAATAACTTTTAATTCATCCGCTCTTTCATAGACCTCTTGTAAAGGTGGTAGATTTTTCTTAGGTGACAAACAAATCCAGTGCCAAACACCACTTAAAGGATGGGCTCCAGAAGTTTCTAAGAACACTTCTACACCATTATTTGCTAATTGTTGTGTAAGGTAATCTAAATTATAAAGCAACGGTTCTCCTCCTGTAATAACGATAGACTTAGCAGGATAGTCTTGAATATTATTGATGATTTGTTCAACATTGGTTAATGGATGCAAATTGGGATTCCAACTTTCTTTCACATCACACCAATGGCAACCAACATCACAGCCCCCTACACGAATAAAATATGCTGGCTTACCAGTATTAAACCCTTCACCTTGGATAGAGTAGAACTCTTCCATAATTGGTAATTTAATTCCTTTTTGAAGTTGATCTTTTTCTTCTGCCGTTATATTTTCTATCTCGTCAATCATATAAAGCAAAAATAACAATATATAAATTGTTGTAATTTTGAATTGACCTAATTCTATGAAAAAATTTATTATAATATTATTATGTGGAATTTCTCTAACGTCATGCGTAGAAGTTCTATATGAAAAAACACAGCCACAAAAGACAAATACCTTGAATACTTCTCCGAAAGAATTGCAAGGTAAATATTACATTTCTTATAAAGATTCTTTGAATGAGAGTGACACTTTAGTGATTTCTACAAATTATTTTACAGAACTAACTCTTACCAAAAAAGAAAATATACAGCAAGAAAAAATGAAAGTCTACTTATCTGATAGTCTTGTTTTAAAAGAATTGGGTAATAATTATGTTTTAAATTTTAAAGAAAAAGAAACATGGATGGCTTTAGTTCTTAAACCTATTGAAAATTATGGTTATTCCGTTACTTGGATAGATGGAGATAATGAAGATTCTGTAGAGAAAATGCAAAAAATTATTGAAGCTAAAATCATAAGAAACAAAGATGATAAAATTGAAAAGTATATCATTAACCCAAAAAAATCTGATTTTAAGAAGCTTCTGAAGTCTAAAGGTATATTCACAGAAATCTATAAACTAAAAAAGCTGTAAGATTAATCTTACAGCTTTTTTAGTTTATCGTTAATTTATCTCTTTATAATTTTCTTAGTAATTCTATCTGAACCAGAAGTAAGAACCATCATATAGATACCATTAGCATAACTTCTAATATCCATTACACCATTCTTAGTTGATGAATCGGCAGATATGTTTTTAGAGTAAATAACTTTACCATTTACATCAAACAACTCTACACTTAATTCCGAATTCCCTATATAAGTATAATTATAAAGTCCAGTTGAAGGATTTGGGTAAATACTAAAGTTTAAACTATTTGACAATTCGTTAACATCCAAAGGGTCTGAAATATTTATATCATCAATTGCTATATCACTAGTAAAACTAGACCCAGTAAGACCTCTAAAACGAAGGTTAATTATGTTTCCAATATAAGGAGTTAATGAGACTGAATTTACAAGCCAATTTGATCCTTGATTACCATTTATTATTGATACATTATTTGTCCAAGATCCATTAGAGTAAACATCTAAAAATAATGTACCCATAGTCGCACCATTCATATGGTATGCAAAATCTAATTGAGGTCCTACAGCTGATGTTAAATCAATACAAGGTGAAACCAAATGCGCTAATTTAGAATAGCATGTAGACGTTTCTAAGTATAAATATTTACCAGTTGACGTTCCTGGGTTAAAATCTACTGAAGGACCCGTATTATTAGAAGGTGTACCTCCTCTGTCTGTTCTCCAATCAATATCATCAACCACAAGGTTAGTTTCATTTATGAAGTCATTGGTTAAACCACAAACCTCTCCTTCACAGTTACTAGTTGTACCACATAATGAAAAAGACTCAAAATCTTCACTCCAAGGCAAGCTTTGAAGAGTTGATCCAATATATGTAAACTGTGCAGTAACACTGTCATTATAGAAATTCCCATCTCCAGACATGTCAGACCAAACCAATAATGTATTTGCTCCAATTACAGGAGTTATTTGTGTAGCAAAGGTATGTGTAATTGTAGCTCCAGGGCTTAATGGCCCAGCGTAAACCTCATTTACAGCCGTCCCTCCATTTAATTGATAATGTACTGGGATATTTGACAACACATTTTGCCCATCATTTTTTATAGAAATATCCACATCAAGATTGGCTCCCATACAGTCTAATAATTGAGCTGCATCAAAAGGATCTAAACCAGATAACTCAACATCAATTGCAATAGGACAATTAAATGTTCCTATAGATTTTTCAATTGCTATAGCTCTTTCTCCCCTGGCATTTGTAGGTCCATGTGTTCTAACGCTAAACCAATTAATTACCGTTGGATTCATTCCATGAAATACATAACTTGTATTAGTCGTTACACCAACGGAATCCATATACATAACTCCAAGCATACTTACTTCATATGCTGTAGCACCTGTAACTGGGTTCCAGCTCATCTGTAGTGAGTCCGGACAAATCCAATCTATCACTAAATTGTTGGGTGTATCTATAATAGAGAATACTTCATCAGAGACACTTGCACTTGCTCCTCTAGTTACTCTAACCAATGCTACTCCAGTTAGAGCAGATGGAACTGACCAGGAAAGGAACCTTAGATTACCATTTACTGCTCCATTAATTGTGTTCCAAGACCCGCCATTATTGGTAGAATACTCTAAATTAAAAGTACCTGTATTCCCAAATGCATCCCATCTAATTATTTCTGTTGTTCCTGGATCAAATCCTTCCCTTCCAATTGGGTAAGTTAATTCTACACCATCATAAATGAAATCGTACAAAACAAAATATTCTTGCGGTCCTTGTGGAATAGCAAAGCCATTTACATTAACTGTATAAGATCCGGCCGCAGGGTTATTTATAGTAACTTGTTCCATGTTATTTAAATTATCTACTCCTCTAGTTGCAACCTGATCTAAGTTTGTTGCATTAGGTGTTGGATCAAGTATCCATGGATCATAACTTGTTGCAACAGGATCAACTACCTGCATATTAATATCATTTACCAACGCTTTTGAAGCCACTGGATTACCTTGCACATCCATCCAGTAAGTCATTATTCTTACTTGAGAAACATTTGCAGGAACTGTAATGTTATGAGCGTTATTTGACCCTTGAGTAGCACTACCTGTAAAATATCTGTTCTCCTCAATAATTCTTACCGCTTTTAGGCCGTTAATACGACCCCAACCATGCTTATAATCAGGACCAGGATTCCCAAGATCTTCCGCAGTATTTAGCAAAGATGCTTTAAGTAAACCTGTTGCAGGCTCTGTTCCTCCGTTTACATCTTTATAGGCTTGATAAAGCTGAGTAACAACTCCAGCTATTCCAGGTGCAGCGGCTGATGTTCCACCACCCACTTGATAAGTATTAAACTCAGCAGTAGACATTTGATTTATTCCATTGGCACATAAATCTGGTTTAATTCTACCATCAGCGGCAGGACCTCTACTACTACTATTTTCTAAAACATCAACGTTATTTAGGTTACCTGAAGTAATTACATTTTTACCCGCTTTGTATCCACCAGTAATATTACCCCAGCCAGCACCTGCACCATATCCGTGATCTGAAGTTCCCGCATTACCTGCCGAAAAAACATGAATTATGTTTTGGTTTTGGTTGACTTGTTGATCAATGAATTCTGTATCACTAGTATACTCACCTCCAGTTCCTTGGCTATATGATGTTGATGTAACCACAGTACCTAATGTGACCATATTATTTACTCCATCGATCACATGAGGGTAACCACCAATATCATAATAGTGCATGTAAGCTCCAGATGCCATTCCACTCATTTTAGGATCCAAGTTTCCGGCACCGTACATAATTCCTGTTGTCATATCTCCATGGCTTCCCCCTGGTCCGCCACTATGCAAAGTTAATCTACCTTCATAATCTATATGAGGACCTATATCTCCGTCATCAGCAATAGCTATAACTACTCCTGCACCATCATATTTTCTACCAGAAATGGATTGAGTATTAATAGCATTTGAGCGATGTAAGCTTCTACCTTCTCTATCATCTTTTACATCCGGGCTAGAAATAGCTTCTATCCATTGTACAAGGTTACAAGATGCCAACACTTCAATTTTTTCAGAGTTATACTCAATATATAAAGTATTGATCTGATCTAAGGCACTAACAACTTTTCCTTTGCTATTTCTAATGTAATTAGCTAGTTTGATTTTATCAGCACTCAAATAGTACTTTACTTTTAGTTGTATAACATCCTTGCCAATCATGGCATGCTTTGGAAGTTTATCAACTGTAAGTTCTTTAGATATTTTATGCGAAGCCATAAGATGTATAATAGATCTTATGTCAAAATTGGCTATATCATTACTTGTAACACTCTTGTTTATACTACAGATAAATGCATTATTTGGAATGTAACTTAATAATTCAATCCCATTATTGCTCATGTTAATTTTTTGGGCCTCTGATGGAATATTATAAAACTGAACCAATCTGAATATTTTTGCATCAGCAAATTCAGAAACCGTTGGCGTAAGAGCCAAATCAAAATTAGTTGTTTTTTGAGGTGTAAATTTCTTCGCCTTTAAAAACAACTCATAATTAGTTGAATTTTGCCCACTTGAAGATAAAAAACAAAAAGTGAAAAATACAATAAGCACTTTTGATAATAGCAATGTTTGTTTCATGAATTTTTATATTAGTTAGTTTTTAGACTGATAAATATACTAAATAATATGCATGAAAAAATTTAGTCTGAAAGACCAAAACGGATTACTGTTGGATTTCTAACAATTATTTAAATTATTATAATTAAGTCCTGTAACAAAGATTACCAAACTTGTATACATTTGACATATGAAACAATACGGGTTAATAGGGCATCCACTCTCTCATTCTTTTTCAAAAAAATACTTTACTCAAAAGTTTGAAAACGAAAACATTAAAGACTGCTCTTATGAATTATTTGACATTAAAAATATAGATCAATTTCCAAAAATCTTAAAAGAAAATTCAAATTTAGTTGGGCTAAACATCACTATTCCTTATAAGAAATCTATTTTAAGTTTTTTAACAGAAATTGATGAAACTGCCAAAGTAATTGGCGCTGTAAACACTATTAAAATCAATAGTGAATCAAAACAAATAAAAGGCTACAATACTGACTATTACGGATTTAAAAAATCATTAAAACCATTTTTAGACATCAATCATGAGCGTGCTTTAATTTTAGGAACTGGTGGAGCAGCAAAAACTGTAAAATATGTTTTAAATGAGCTAAATATTGATTGTCTGTTAGTTTCTCGTAATCCAAAAAATGAGAGTGAAATTGCTTATGATGATGTCAACGAATATGTCATTAAACATCATCAATTAATTGTTAATACTACTCCTGTTGGAATGTTTCCTCATACAGAAAATTGTCCTTCAATTAATTATGAGAACCTTACAGCAAAACATTTACTTTATGATTTAATTTACAATCCTACCGAAACTAATTTTTTAAAAAAAGGAAAGGAAAAAGGAAGCATTACTTTAAACGGGATGGAAATGTTAACACTTCAAGCTGAAAAATCATGGGAAATTTGGAATTCAGAACTTTAATGATTAGCAATTTTTTGTCCGTATTCTTCTTCAAAATCTTCAATCCCAACATAAGTTTTATGATCACCATAAATTCTTGAAAAGAAAACATCAAAAAGTACATTATCAGTTACCTTTAATACAATCTCTACAAATTTTGAATATTTACTAGATTCAAGATTTTCTTTACAATGAGGACAATAAAAATCAACTTGTTCATTTAATTTAAAACTTGTGTCTGGTTCACATTCAACCTTGTAAGAACCAGGTTTGGGGTCCAAGAACATTTTTATTCTAACATTATTTTCTCGTCTAACATCAAAAATAACCTTGCTGTTTTCACTTAACATTTCATCACATTTTGGACAATAGTAATCGTACTGGTTTATCATAATTTATAAAAATAAAAGGTTTAACATTTACCTCATTAATAAAAAGAAATAGACTGCTATATATATATTACTCTATTCTAAATTATTTTGTTTCATAAAAACTCACTTTTTTCGTTATAATCAGTATATAAACCGATGTAATTAAGTATTTAATTGACTAAATTAAAAAAAACATGTTTTTTCGGAACAGTATTTGATTATCCTCGTACACAGAATCAATTAACTAACTCATGCGTACAACCTTTCTTTATTTTATCATATTATTAACTGCTTATTCATGCTCTTTGAATAATTCTGAAAACACCAATTCAGTAAATATAGATTACAAAGAAAATCTACGTGTTTATATTTCTGACAATTACAAAAAACTAAAACCTAATTCAGAAATTCAGAAAATAGCATTAGCTAACACTGATTGGATTAATGAATTTTATAAAGAAATAAAACACAATCCTATCTGGATAAATGATTCTTTAGAATTAAACAACAACGGATATGAGTTTATTCTTTTGCTTTCTACATCTTATAATTATGGCTTAGATTCTTCAAGATATTCCGGGAATTATCTAAATAATATTTCTAAAAAAATAAAAGAAATCCCTAAAAACAATGACCGGTACGCATTAGCTTCTGAATTAGAGCTTTTATTAACTAACGCCTATTTTTTGATTGGAAAAGATTTAAATTATGGAATTGTCCATAAAGATTCTGCTATTCTAGTTTCTAATATCCCAAGAAAAAAATTCGAAATAGACCTGCCGAAAAGACTTTTAAACTCTTTTAAAACTGATAGTGTAACAACTAAACTACTAGCTCTTCAACCTCAGCATATAGAATATATAAAACTACAATCCCATTTAGAAGAATACCTTAAGACAGCTTCCTTATCTAGAGAGAAAATTCAAGTAAATCATTTTAGAAAAGATTCCGTTCAAGCTTACCAACAATCTAAAAAAGCATTAATTCTTCATAATTACCTAAAAGAAAACAGCTCTGATTCTGATTATGTTAAGGCCTTAGGAAAGTTTCAAACTCAACACGGCTTAAAACCAGATGGTTTAATCGGAAAAAATACTGCCAAAGCGTTATCTAAAAGTCCTTATAGCAATTATGTTAAGGCTGTGGTTAGTCTTGAAAAATGGAGATGGAGAAATAACTGGAATAAGGATTACATTTATGTAAACATCCCTTCTTGTGAAATGAAGGTTTACCAAAATAATGAAATCAAAAAATCATTAAATGTGGTGGTTGGTAAGCCCAGTACATTTACTCCTGAGCTTAATGATGAAATGGAGTATATGATTATCTATCCTTTTTGGAATTTACCTTATAGTATTTCAAGTAAGGAATTACTTCCAAAAATCAAAAAAGACTCTACTTATTTACAAAGAAATGGCTACCAAGTTTTTACTAATAAACATAAAGCAATAAGTACTGAAAGTATTGATTGGAGTACGGTTACAGAAAGGAATTTTAATTATAAAATTCGTCAGAAAGGTGGAGGTGGAAATTCATTAGGAATTATAAAATTTATTTTCCCAAATAAAAGTTCTATCTACTTTCATGATACGCCATCAAAACGATATTTTAAAAATGAAATTAGAGCTTATAGCCATGGTTGCGTTAGGGTTCAAAACCCATTATTATTGGCTGAAATAATTTTAGAGTCTGATAAAAATGAATATAATATTGACAGCGTAAATACCTATGTAAACAATAAAGAACAAAAGAGAATAACTTTAAACACTAAAATTCCAGTTCATATTCAATACTATACATGTGGAACAGATTCCAATAACAATATTGTTTTTTACAAAGATATATATGGATTAGACAAAAAACTGAAAGAATTAATGGAAATAGAATCTTACTCTGCTAGTATTCCAGAATTAGTCAGTAAATAGTCTTGAGGAGCATTTACCATTTTAGATTTAGACAAGTAATATTTTTGTGGGTAATACACAAATAAACAACTTCCTTCTTTTAGCATTTCCACCACTTTAACAAAACTATTCATTGGCAATGAAGGGCAACCTAAACTTCTTCCCAATCTACCATTTTCTGTAATAAATTTCTTGCTAACATAATCTGCCCCATGAATAATTACGCCTCTATCTCTTGCATTACTATTTGAGTATTCTAATCCGTCTAACTTCATAGAGAAGCCTCTTTTCCCGTCATAAGTTTCAGCAGTTTTGTAAAAACCTAAGCTTGTTTGGTAGCTACTTTGTTTATTCGAAAAATTATAAGCAAACTCCTCTCCAGTATTTCTTCCATGAGCAACTAAACTTCTATAAACCAATTGTTGTAATTCCATATCAATCACATAAAAACGCTCTGTGTTTGATGATAAACTCATATCAACAATAGTTAAATATTTTTTATTTTCTAATTCATTATTAGATAACAGCGAATAATAACCTTTTAAAGCAATATTAAATGCTTCTTCGTTAATATCTCCATCATTATTAATACATTCATATAGCTCGCAAGCATATTGATTAAAAGAAAAAATAGGTTCTTTTACTATGGGTTCATCTGCAACATTCCCATTAGAAAATGATGTTAAAACCACCAATAAAATAATAGATAATATATTTACACTTTTTCTCATTGGAGAGCAAAGATATAAATCTTATGCTCTCTTGCAAGTTACAATCATGATTTACAGTGTTTTAAGGTCTTTTTTTAGACGAATAATGAATTTTACCCGATTATTAGCTTCAATTTCCTCCTAGATTGAAGCTTACCCCCTTCTCCCTCCATCATTTATAATGGATCAAAAAAAATGTTAAATGAATTTAAATAACTGTCAGTTATTCTTCTATGATATGATCTCCTTGTATTCGAAAGGAATTTCAGCAATAGAAGCCAAATCTTGACCTAAAGACTCCATATCCTCATCATCCTCATCAAAGTTCCAACTCACTTTAACATTAGTATTATGAGCCTTATAATAGATTTCTAATTTTTTCATTAGAATTAAAAGACATTCAGTTGAATGTGTATTTAAATAATCTAAATGAACATATAGGATTAAATCCTTTGGGTTTGTTTTTATAAAATTACAAATCCAATCTTCAATAGGTTGATAAAACTTAACAGGGTTTTCGGGAATAGAACGCCCAATTATTTTGAGTAATCCGCTTTTTGGATTGAAATCAATCAATGGCGAATTCATTTTACCTTCTATTAATAGAGTGTTCATATCAGAACAAAGATAAAAAAGTTGTTGACTTATTTTAATATCTCTGAAAAAGTTTTCTTGAATTTTTCAACCTTTGGACTTATTACAGCCCTGCAATATGGTTGCTCTCCATTAATATCAAAATAATCCTGATGATAGTCTTCTGCCGGATAAAAACTTATTATTTCGGTAATCTCAGTTACAATAGGGTTAACAAATGCTCCAGCATCATCTAATTTATTGAAGATTTCTGTTGCTATTTCTTTTTGTGTTTCAGTATGGTAAAAAATTGCTGAACGATACTGTGTTCCTACATCCCCTTCTTGTCTGTTTAACGTTGTTGGATCGTGAGTTTGCCAAAACACTTCTAATATTTTTGCTAATGAAACTACTGATGGACCATAAATAACTTGACATACCTCTGCATGACCAGTTTTACCTGTACAAATCTCTTTATATGAAGGATTTTTAACTGTTCCATTCGAGTAGCCAGAAACTACACTTTCTACTCCTTTTATATCTTGAAAGATTGCTTCTACACACCAAAAACAACCAGCACCTAATGTTATTGTATCCATCATTATATTATTATCTGTATCTATTGTTGATTCTTCAGTTTCTTCTGAGTCTGTTGCTTCTTGTGCTTTATATTCTCCACATGAAATTGAAAATATGCTAGCAACTATAACTGTAATAAACTGTTTCATAAATTTAGTTTTCTTTCAGAACCAAATTTCCACAATTTTATTATTTAGTAAGTAGCTATCAAGTCCTTTATCGTACTGTATGTCTTGTTACTGACATTAACCAATGGTAAACGAACTACATCACCAGTAATTCCTAATATTTTTAAAGCAGCTTTTACTCCCGCAGGATTTCCTTCTACAAACAAATAATGAATCATTTTAAAATACTTGTAATGCAATTCTTGTGATCCCTTCATATCAGAACTTAATGCACACTTTACCATATCAGAAAATCCTTTTGGAAATGCATTTGCTAAAACAGAAATAACTCCATCTCCTCCACTAGCAATCATAGGTAATGTTAATGCATCATCTCCAGATATCACTAAAAAACCTGCTGGTTTGTTATTAATAATCTCCATACACTGTTCTAAACTTCCCGAAGCTTCCTTAACTGCAATAATGTTCTCAAAATCTTGAGCTAAACGTAAAGTTGTTTCAGGTAAAATATTAGAGCTTGTTCTTCCTGGAACATTGTATAAAATAATTGGTAAAGTTGATACTTCTGCAACAGCTTTATAATGCTGATAAATACCCTCTTGAGTTGGCTTATTGTAATAAGGACTTACCGATAAAATAGCATCAACACCAGTTAAATCAGTCAATTTAAATGCATCGACAACTGTAGCAGTACAATTTCCTCCAATACCCAAAACAATTGGCAACCTTCCATTATTTACTTTAATAATAAAAGCCAATGTCTCCTTCTTCTCTTCATTTGTTAAAGTAACAGATTCGCCAGTAGTTCCTTGCACCACCAAGTAATCAATTCCATTCGTAATCAAATGCTCTACTAGTTTTTCTAATGAATTATAGTCAACACTCTTATCCTCGTTAAATGGAGTAACAATTGCTACACCTGTTCCTTTAAATTTATCCATCTCGTATTTTTTACAAAGGTTTGTTTATTTACCGAAATAAGGAAGAATTTTAAAAATTTTAAATTACACCCAATTCTTTTTACATTATTTATTGTGTCAGTCTGAGCGGAGTCGAAGACTTTTCATTATTTTTAAAAAGTGAAAGTGTATTACGTTTATATTCTACAATGTTTTGATAATTCTT
>JAESUI010000148.1 GCA_016763135.1 Flavobacteriales bacterium | reverse complement strand
TAAAACAAGTTTGGATTGGGATTTAAAAAACCACGTTAATATACCTGTTGCTAGTGGTGTGTATCTGATACATATTAAGGTCCCTGATATTGGTGAGCGAACCCTTAAATGGTATGGGATAATGAAACCTACTGATTTAAATGGATTTTAAATAATTGTTGAACAAGTACAATATAACTTATTACATATGAAAAAGCTTAAATTATCGATAATATTAGTAATGACCCTGGGTTATTCTATCAATGTTATGGGAGGAAACGAAGATAGAGCTGGTGAAGCTGGTGCTTCTCAAATCTTGATAAATCCATGGACCCAAAGTGTTGGCTGGGGTGGAGCAAATACTGCATCAGTTACTGGTTTAGAAGCAATGAGTTTAAACATTGCAGGGTTGGCATTTACAAGGAAAACTGAGGTATTAGTAAATCATAAACGATATTTAGTAGGTAGTGATGTAGCTATTAATACATTTGGTCTTGCTCAGCGTGTTGGTGAAACTGGAGTTATAGGTATATCAATCATGTCTATGAGCTTTGGAGATATTGAAATTACCGAGGTTGATTTACCTGAAGGGGGTGTAGGTACTTTTTCTCCAAAATATACAAACATTGATATTGGTTTTGCTAAAACTTTTTCGAACAGTATATCTGGAGGATTAAGTTTGAAAATTATTAGTGAAGCTATTGCTAATGTTTCAAGTAGAGGTTATGCTTTTGATGCTGGTATTAGGTATGTTACAGGAGATAATGATCAAATCAAATTTGGAATAGCATTAAAAAATGTTGGGCCAACTATGAGGCCAACTGGTGATGGTGTTTCATTTACTACTGAAGAAGAAAATGCTAATGGGAATGCATATCTTACTACTAAAGATCATAGGGTTGAAGATTTCCAATTACCTTCATTATTGAACATTGGGGCTTCATATGATTTTTATATTTCACCTAAGGTTGATACAACTAGTAAAGAAATTTCTGCAGACCATAGAATTACTTTAGCAGGAAACTTTACTTCTAATTCATTTACAAAAGATCAATATAGAATTGGTTTGGAGTATGGTTTTAGAAACTTGTTTATGCTTAGAGGTGGTTATGTTTTAGAGCAAAATACATGGTTTGATTCTGAAAAAAGAACATCTGCTTATACAGGTCCTGCTTTTGGTGCTTCTTTTATTGCTCCTTTAGGTAAAAAAGGAACTACTTTTGGTTTTCACTATGCATACCAAATGACTGAAAATTTCTCAGGAACACACAGTATTGGTATTAAGTTAGATTTATAAAAAAGATTACATATTTCCTAAAGTGAAGAGAACTCTAATTTAGAGTTCTCTTTTTCGCTTTTAAATACACAAGTTATGTCACAAGTAAATTATTATACAGAGGAAGGTTTGAAGAAACTCAACGATGAGTTAGATCAAATGAAAAACGTAGAAAGAGGTAGGATTTCTGCTCAAATAGCAGAAGCAAGAGATAAGGGGGATTTATCTGAAAATGCTGAGTATGATGCTGCAAAGGAAGCTCAAGGACTATTAGAATTGAAAATTTCTAAATTAGAAACGGCTCTTTCTACTGCACGTACTGTTGATGAATCACTATTAGACTCTTCTAAAGCTTTAATCTTATCTAAAGTAAAGATTAAAAATATTGCAAACGGAGCTATAATGGAATATACATTAGTATCAGAGAAAGAAGCAGATTTAAAAGAAAAGAAAATATCTGTTGATTCTCCTATAGGAGAAGGACTTCTAGGGACTTCTGTCGGAGATATTGCTGAAGTTAAAGTTCCAACAGGAATTATGAAATTTGAGATTATAGAAATCTCAAGATAATGGATTCCATATTTACCAAAATCATTAATAAAGAAATTCCAGCTTACATCATTGGGGAGAATGATGACTTTATTGCTTTTTTAGATGTTTTCCCTTTAGCTAAAGGGCATACCTTAGTAATTCCTAAGAAGCAAGTTGATTATATTTTTGACTTAGATGAAAACACTTATTTAGCGTTGTGGAAATTTGCACAAAAAATAGCTGCTAAAGTTGAAAATGTAGTTGAATGTAAAAGGATAGGTATAGCAGTGATTGGTTTAGAAGTGCCTCACGCACACATTCATTTGGTTCCACTTAATAATGTTGAAGACATTAATTTTTCAAGACCAAAATTACAATTTAAAGAAAGTGAGTTTTTAGAAATACAAGAACAAATTCTTAATGCTTAAGATTTTGTTCGTTTAGGATTATCTTTAATAAAAGCTTTCCAACCAGAATAAGATGCTGTAGAAGCAGGCTTTCCCATTTGGAAATAATGACAAACAGCAACAGCTAATCCATCTGTTGCATCTAAGTGTTTTGGTAGAGATTTTAATTTAAATAAATTCTTTAGCATCCCTGCAACTTGCTCTTTAGATGCTGTTCCCCTACCAGTAATTGATTGTTTTATTTTTTTTGGAGCATATTCACTTACGGGAATGTTCTTTGATAAAGCTGCAGCCATAGAGACACCTTGAGCTCTACCAAGTTTTAACATTGATTGAGGATTTTTACCCATAAAAGGGGCCTCTAATGCCACTTCATCAGGTTTATACTCGTTTATCAGGTATTGAGTTCGTTCAAATATCTTTTGAAGCTTTAAAAAATGAGTTTCTAGCTTGCTCAATTCTATAGAACCCATCGCAATTAGAGTCATCTTATTATTCTTGATATGAATAAGACCATAACCCATTATATTTGTTCCAGGGTCAATTCCTAATATTATTTTATCTTTAGTCACCTATAATAAAACTTAAACGTATTAATAGTTATCAAATAATTATTTAATTTTTTTTGAAAACAAATAACTTATACAAATATATCAATTTACTGCTCAGAATTATTATTGGAGTTGTGGCTATTGGCTATATCTTTATAAAACTAAAAGATGAATTCTTTCTAAATCTACAAGTAATAAATGGTCAGAACATAATTTATAGCGCAATTGTAATTACAATATTTTTATTGTTTGTAAACTGGGGGATTGAAGCATTTAAATGGAGGTATGCGATTAGTAAAGTTGAAAGAATTTCTTTTAAAAAGGCTTTTAAATTAACACTTACTGGAATAACACTAGGAATAATAACCCCAAATAGGGTTGGCGAAATACCTGCAAGAGCATTGTTGTTAAATAGAAATTCTTTTAATGAATTAACTTTAAAAACATTAGTGTCAAGTTTTAGCCAAGTGATAATTACATTTTTTGTTGGAATAGTAGGACTTATAACTGTTTATGATAAATTTAATCTTG
>JAESUI010000147.1 GCA_016763135.1 Flavobacteriales bacterium | reverse complement strand
CAAAAAATGACTTTCCTCCCTGCAACAATTGTAGAAACATCATTATTCTAATAACCGATGGAATTGAAGAATGAGATGGAGATCCTTGTGCTGTTGCTTTAGCACTTCAAAAAAATGGCGTTACGCTTAAGCCTTTTGTTATTGGAATGGGCTTAGATATTGATCTTATTGATGCTTTTAGGTGTATTGGTACTTTTTATGAAACTAAAGATGAAGAATCATTTAAAAACATATTAAATGTTGTGATTTCTCAAGCAATGAATAACACTACAGTTCAAGTTAATTTACTAGATGCTGCTGGATATCCAACAGAAACAAATGTAAATATGACTTTTTACGATAATCATTCTAAAGCCATTAAGTACAACTTTGTCCATACAATGAACTACAGAGGTAATCCAGACACCATCCCTTTAGACCCAGTATTAAAATATGATTTAACGGTTCATACACTGCCAGAAATCAGCAAGAACAACATTACAATTAAGCCTGGCATTCATAATATTATTGCTTTAGATGCTCCTCAAGGGTATTTAAAACTAAAGATGAATGGAATGAATGAATATAATGATTTAAAGTGCATCGTAAGACAAGAAGGAAAGATGAAAACACTTTACATTCAAAACTTTGAAGAAGTAACTAAATACATTACTGGTAATTATGATTTGGAGATTTTAACATTACCAAGAATGTATGTTCCTAATGTAAATATTAAACAAAGCCATACCACTAAAGTATTTATTCCTGAACCTGGAATTGCTACATTCTATCTTCCAAGCAAAGGAGTTACAAGTATTTTCTTAGAAAATGACAATAAATTAGAGTGGATTTATAATGTTTCCCCTTACACAGATAGAGAGACAGTTGTACTACAACCTGGAAGCTACAGAGTAGTTTATAGAGGGATAAACGTTAAACAAGTTATCTATACAACAGAAAAAAGATTTAAAATAACTTCAGGAGCATCAACACAAGTAAAATTCTAACATGGAAACTATACAAATGAAACAATACACTTACACAGAAAAAAAAGATACTCGATCAGGTTTTGGAGATGGTTTAACCGAACTTGGAAGAGAGAATAAAAATGTAGTAGCACTTTGCGCTGATTTAACAGGTTCATTAAAAATGAATGATTTTGAAAAAGAAAATCCTGATCGTTTTTTTCAAGTTGGAATTGCTGAAGCCAATATGATTGGTATAGCAGCTGGAATGACCATTGGTGGTAAGATTCCTTTTACTGGAACATTTGCTAATTTTTCTACCAGTAGAGTGTATGATCAAATCAGACAAACAGTTGCCTATTCTGGTAAAAATGTAAAAATATGTGCTTCACATGCTGGTCTTACTTTAGGTGAGGATGGAGCTACGCATCAAGTACTTGAAGATATTGGAATGATGAAGATGCTACCTGGAATGACTGTAATTAATCCATGTGATTACAACCAAACCAAAGCAGCAACAAAAGCCATAGCTGACCATAAAGGACCTGTTTACTTGCGTTTTGGAAGACCGAAAGTTCCTGTATTTATGAATGAGCCTTTTATTATTGGAAAAGCCATACAACTACAAGAAGGAGCTGATGTAAGTATTTTTGCTACTGGACACCTAGTATGGGAAGCACTAGAAGCTTGCAAAGTTCTTGAAGAAAAAGGAATTAGCGCTGATGTAATAAATATTCATACGATTAAACCTTTGGATGAAAAAGCAGTCTTAGATTCAGCAAATAAAACAAAATGTGTTGTAACAGCTGAAGAACACATGAGAAATGGAGGTTTAGGAGATAGTATTGCTCAAGCAATAAGCAGAAACAATCCAATGCCTATTGAATATGTTGCTGTAAATGATAGTTTTGGAGAAAGTGGAACTCCAGAACAATTAATGGATAAATATGGTTTAAATGCTGACGCCATTGTTCAAGCTGCTGAAAAAGCAATTGCTCGAAAAGGATAATTTAAATCTAAAAAAAGATATAAAAGTCCACTAACATAATGTTGGTGGACTTTTTTAATTAAAAATGGAACATTATTCTGACGATAAACTATTAAGTATGTTTCGAGAAGAAGATTCTCGGAACTATGCTTACAGTCTTATTGTTAGAAAATACCAAGAACGACTTTATTGGCACATTAGAAGAATGGTTATTGTGCATGAAGATGCTGATGATGTGGTTCAGAATACTTTAGTTAAAGCCTGGAAAGGACTAGCTAATTTTAAAGAAGAAGCTAAGCTCTATACTTGGCTGTATCGAATTGCCACTAACGAAGCAATTACTTTTTTAAACAAAAAGAGAAAACGGTTTTTTATTTCGATAGTTGATGTTGAACACGAATTATCCGAATCATTAGAAAGTGATGATAATTATGATGGAGATGAAATACAATTAACATTACAAAAGGCAATTTTAACGTTACCAGAAAAACAACGAATCGTTTTTAATATGAAATATTACGATGAAATGAAATACAATGAAATGGCAGAGATTTTGGATACATCTGTTGGAGCATTAAAAGCATCCTATCATCATGCAGTAAAAAAAATAGAAAATTATATTAAAGAGATTTAAACCTTTTACAAAAAACACAGTCTTAGATACAGATGAAAAACAAAAATAATATACCAGATAATTTAGAAAATGAAGCATCTATTCTTTCAAAAATCAAGAAAGAAAATCATTTTTCTACTCCAAAAAACTATTTTGAAGTTTTACCTGAGATGATTACATCTAAAAATCTGAATAACAATAAATTACAATTTAATTTTGACAAATTGTCATACCGTATTTTAGTGCCTGTTTCTGTTTTTGCACTATTGTTTTTTATTGTTTTCAATTTTAGTAACAACAACACCGAAAATGAATTAACTAACGAACAACTAAGCGAGCTAATTATTGAAGAAGAATACATAGAATTTGATGACTACTTAGTGTACGATACTTATGCTGAAATAATAGAAGAGGAAGAAAATGAAGCGCTTTCCGAAACTGACACCTACATAGATTATTTAATAGAAAACGATATAGATATTAATTCAATAATAGAAGAGCTATAGCTACCACTTCATTTAAAATTATTAGTTATGAAAACATTAAAAAAATTAACATTCCTTATTTTAACTCTTTTAGCCACAAGCATTGTGTTTGGGCAATCTAGTAAAGATAAAAAACCAAGTAAAGAAAAAGTAAAGGCAATGAAGGTTGGCTACATTACTAAGAAACTTGACCTTACACCAGAGGAGGCTCAAAAATTCTGGCCAGTCTACAATGAGTTTGATGCCAAGATGGATGAAATACATAAATCCATTCGGAAAATGCACAAAAAGGATAATGGCATAGATGAAATGACAGATGAAGAAGTTGAGAAAATGATTAATGCACATACTAAACTTCGCCAGAAAGAGCTAGATATTCATAAGGAGTATCACCTTAAATTCAAAACTGTTTTGCCAATTAAAAAGGTAGCTAAGCTTTACAAAGCAAATCATGACTTTAAGCGTGATCTCCTTAAAAGGATTAAAAATCACCGTAGAGAAGTGGGTGAACAAGGGAATTTCAAAAAGGGACCTCCTCTAGGAGGAAGACGCTAAAACACAACGCCTAATTAATAGTTAGGCGTTTTTTTATATTAAATAATTTAGTCCTAAATTAGTATCCACAAAATATTCACTCACAACATACTACTATGAAAAGATCTTTATTATTTTTGTTTTAATCACTTCGTTAATTTCTTTAACCCCAAATACATCAAACGCTCAATTTGCTCTTGGAGATATTGCTTTT
>JAESUI010000146.1 GCA_016763135.1 Flavobacteriales bacterium | reverse complement strand
GAAAAAGTACATAAAAATGACATCAAAGCTATGGTAGAATTATACCAGTATTTGATGAAACATTTATAACAATCAACTGTTAAAAATAGTTAAAGGACAGCTATACATCTCTAAAAAACTCCTTATCTTAGCATCAAAGTTGAATTGATGAAGCAGGCTGTTGTAAAAAAAGGTAAAGTTATTCCACAAAATGTTCCTACTCCTAATGTGAGTAAAGGTAGTGTATTGATTAAAGTGCATTACAGTTGTATTTCTGCAGGAACAGAAATGACGAGTGTAAATACCACAAAAAAATCATTGATTAAAAGAGCAATCGACTCTCCCGATGAGGTAAAAGAAGTACTTGATTTTATTAAAGTAAATGGCATTCAAAAAACCATACAAAAAGTAAGGGGAGTAATTGATGGAGGTAAACAAACAGGTTATTCTGTCGCAGGTGAAGTATTAGCAGTTGGAGAAGGAGTAATCAATTTACAAATAGGAGATAGAGTTGCAGCTGCTGGTGCAGGAATTGCCAATCACGCAGAATATGTTGATGTGCCAATTAACTTGGTAATGAAAATGCCAAATGCGTTGGATTATAAATACGCTTCAACAGTTACAATGGGCGGAATTTCCATGCAAGGAGTTCGTAGAGCAGATTTAAGGTTTGGAGAAAGCTGTGTTGTTGTTGGAGCAGGAATACTTGGTTTATTGGCATTACAAATGCTAAAGTTAAGTGGAGTTAGAGTAATTGTAACTGATTTAGATGAGCACCGTTTAGCATTAGCAAAAGAGTTGGGTGCTGATTTATGCATTAACCCAACAAAGGAAGATGCGGTAACAGTTGCTAATAGTTTCTCTGGAGGTTATGGTGTTGATTGTGTATTGTTTACAGCTGCAACATCAAGTAGTAAACCGTTGTCAGATTCATTTAAAATGTGTCGTAAAAAAGGGAAAGTAGTGCTGGTTGGAGTAGTTGGCATGGAGATAAACAGAGGTGATATGTATGCCAAAGAATTGGATTTTCAAATATCTACTTCTTATGGACCAGGTCGTTATGATAGCAATTACGAAGAAAAAGGATTAGACTATCCGTTAGCTTATGTTCGCTGGACGGAAAATAGAAACATGACGGAGTATTTACAACTCTTAAACGAAGGTAAAATAAATATAGAACCACTTATTGATGCTGTTTATGGTATTGAAAAAGTAGATGAAGCTTTTGCAAGTTTAGATGTAGAAGGTCAAAAACCAATTATTGTTTTATTGGATTACAAGCATTCAGAGGATAATCAGAAAGTTGAGGTTAATTCAAAAGCAGTCAATAAAGATGTAATTAATGTTGGAATAGTAGGAGCTGGAAATTTTGTAACGGGTATGCATTTACCCAACATGAAAAAACTCAGTAATAAGTTTTCGTTAAGAGCAGTAATGAACCGTACAGGTTTTAGTGCAGATGCTGTTGCCAAACAATTTGGAGCGGCTTATTCTACTACAGATTTTGATGAAATTATTAATGACAAGGACATTGATTTGGTAATGATTACTACTCGCCATGATAGTCACGCAGATTATGTGTTGAGAAGTTTGAAAGCAGGGAAACATACTTTTGTAGAAAAACCGTTAGCAATTAATCAAGAAGAATTAGATCAAATTAAAGCGTTTTATAATTCTGATGTTGCTAATAAGCCAGTTTTAATGACAGGGTTTAACAGACGGTTTAGTCAGTTTACCACTGAAATTAAGAAACACACGGATAAGCGAATTAATCCTCTGTTTATTCATTATAGGATGAATGCAGGTTTTATTCCTTTGGATACTTGGGTGCACGAACATGGAGGAAGAATTATTGGTGAAGGATGTCATTTAATCGATTTGATGTCTTCATTAACAAATTCAAAAATTAGCACGATTAGTTATGAGAAATTATCTCCGAATAACGAGAAGTTCTCACAACAAGATAATGTAGCTATGATTTTGAAATATGAAGATGGTTCAGTTTGTACCATTCATTATTTTGCATCAGGAAGCAAACAGGTTTCAAAAGAATATATGGAGATTCATTATGATGAAAAAACGATTATAATGGATGATTACAAAACATTAAAAGGGTATGATGTAAGTCTTAAAGAAATTAGTTTGAGCAGGAGTAGTAAAGGACAAAAAGAGGAGTTAGAAGCACTTTATGAAACCTTAAAAGGAAATAAAAAAGAATGGCCAATAGCTTTAGAAGATATGATTCAGACTACTGAGGCTACATTTTTAATAAATGAAAATTAGAAGTAGATTTTCTTTCACATTTTTTCAAATCAATTTACTTAATTTAGCAGCAATCATACAATTGTAATTATATAGAATAATTTAAATAATTATCGTTGATTGAGGTATAATTTGATGAATACAGCATGGGGGTTTTAAGGGGTTTACTAAAAGCATTGAGTAAGGATAAAGATATTTCATCGACTTTTACCAGTATTTATGAGAATAAAAGATGGGGAGTAAAAAGAGGTGAAAAATTTAATTCGGGGACAGGTTCTGATTATTATATATCTCAAAATTTTGTTGATTTTACAAAAAAATATATTTCAGAAAACAATATTACTTCGATGGTCGATTTAGGTTGTGGTGATTTTAGAGTTGGTCAACAATATCTTTCACCTCAAGTAAAAAAATACATAGGAGTAGATGTTGTTGATACATTAATTCAACATCATCAAAAGGAATACGCTGATGATGTTAAATCTTTTGAATGTTTAGATATAATTAATGATACACTGCCGAAAGCAGAGTTGTGTGTTATACGACAAGTGTTACAACATTTATCTAATGATCAAGTTCAACAAATACTTATTAAGCTGCGAGATTATAAATACATATTGGTTTGTGATCATGTTCCTGGAGGAGAGTTTACTCCAAATAAAGATAAAAAGCACGGAGAAGATATTCGATTAAAAGATAATTCAGGGTTAGTTTTTAATGCGGCACCTTTTAATGAGAAAATAAAAGTAGTTGACACTTTTGTTTTGGATAAATTTGCTGATGGGACCTCTAAACTATTAACATGGGTAAAAGATGAGTAAGAAAAAATTAAATTTAGGTTGTGGTACAGATTTCAGAGATGGTTGGGTTAATCTCGATAATTTTGAATCTGATAAGATTGATGTAAAGCATGATTTAGAAAAATTTCCTTACCCTTTTGAAGATGGCTACTTTGATGAAATTATTGCAGTAAATGTTTTAGAGCATATTGAAAACCCCGTTAAAGTTCTAGAAGAATTGCATCGAATTACAGCTAATAATGGGAAAGTAGTAATTAGAGTTCCTTATTATAACTCTAAAGATATGGG
>JAESUI010000145.1 GCA_016763135.1 Flavobacteriales bacterium | reverse complement strand
TCAAGATTGGTTGGGAAAGTAACATCAAAAACAAATAAGCCCTCTTGCAAATCAGAAGCTAAAATTTTACCTGATGGTAGAAATGGATAAATCCCCCAATTTCCTTCATACTTATTATTTAAATGAGGACGTGTTGAAGTATCATAATAACCAGCTAAACTTATGTTATTAGGGTCTGACGTATTAAATACATACAATCCATCAAAATAATAACTAACATATAAATTATCTCCTCTAAATATAAGATTGTGAGGTATAGAAAGAGCTTCATCTACATTTGAACCTATCGTATCAATAAAAGTTATGTTTGAAAAATTCGTTACATCAAGAATTTTAACATCCATACCATGAGTTTCATCTGCTAATGCATAATAATCACCACTAGGATGTAACCACCCAGAATGATTATACCCTTGCTGCAAATAACTAGTTATCGATCCAAGTCCTTGAATGTTTAACATATTGGTAAAATCTACAATAAATAAACCAGTACCAGCATTGCAATACGCTGTATCATTTTTTACATAAATATCATGAACATACCCTATAGTAGAGCTCCAAAATGGAACATCATTTTCGCAATTAATTAAAAATTGTGGATCCGTTGGATCAGCACTTAACGAATACACAGATAATTTATTAAATCCCATATTAGTTGCACCTCCACAAGTATATAAATTACCAGAAACTGTGTCAATAAATATATTGTGCGACCTAATAATCAACGCATCATCATCATAAACTACTGGAGCAGAATCTGGTAAAAAAGTTAAATCTGCAATTTGCAACGAACTTGCTCCTTCATCAGATACAATGTATAAGTAATCTTGATAGGTGTCATAATCTCTATGAATAATATCACTTCCCTGTGCTTTTCCTGGAATAAAATCTACAGTATCAACATTATTAATATCTGTAATGTCAAAAATATGGGTGCCAGCTGTTGAACCAATAATTGCATACTCACGTCCGTCCTTAGCATAACCCCAAACTTCGTTATAAGTATTAAAATGAGCAGATGAAGGTACTAGTGATTGATCTTGCCATTGATACACTAAATTCATATTAAGGCTTGTTTGAGCTTCTGTTCCAAAAGCGATTAATGATAAAGCAACTATTAATAAATATCTCATATTTTAATTTTTGTGATAGCCAAAGTTAATCATTTAAAAAAAAGATTAATGTTAGAATTTATTAAAGGTCATAATTTAAACTTCATATCCTTATTTTTGAAGCAAATTCGCACAGCTAAAAAGTGGAAACCAAACGTTTAAATAAAGCCATATCAGAAACTGGTTACTGCTCTCGTAGAGGGGCTGACAAACTGATTGAAGAAGGAAAAGTGAAAGTTAATGGTAAACTTCCTGAATTAGGAACAAAGGTTACAGCTAATGATGTAATTTCTGTTAACGGAAAAATAATCACTAAAGAAGTAAAAAACATTTATTTGGCATTCAATAAACCTGTAGGGATTACTTGTACAACAGAACGCCACATTAAAGGGAACATTATTGATTACATTAATTACCCAGAGCGTATCTTTCCAATAGGTAGATTAGACAAACCTAGTGAAGGATTAATATTTTTAACCAACGATGGCGATATTGTCAATAAGATTTTACGTTCAAAAAACAGTCATCAAAAAGAGTACGTTGTTACAGTTAGCCGAAGAATAACATCCGCCTTTATAGATGAAATGAGTAATGGAGTTCCTATTTTAGATACTGTTACTGAGAAGTGTGTCGTTAAAAGAATTAACGACACCACTTTTAATATCGTTTTAACTCAAGGCCTAAATAGACAGATTAGAAGAATGTGTGATTATTTAGGGTATCAAGTCAATACACTTAAACGAGTTCGTATTATGAACATCTCACTTGATGGGATTAAAAAAGGAGAATACCGATCTTTTACAGAAAAAGAATTAACAGAAATAAACGAGTTGGTAAAAGATTCAGCTAAAACTTATTAATACAATCGTATCGTGACAGAATTTGACAGAAAAAAACATTGGGAAAATATTTACGAAACTAAAAATTTAGATGAAGTAAGTTGGTACCAACCAACACCTTCTACTTCATTAGACTTCATTAAAGAAAGTAACATTCCTTTTACGTCAAAAATTATTGATATTGGTGGTGGTGACAGCTATCTAGTAGATCATCTATTAAATTTAGGTTATACAGATATTACTGTAGTAGACATATCTGCAAAAGCAATAGAAAAAGCAAAATCTCGATTAGCAGATAGAGCAAATATGGTTAAATGGATTGTTGCTGATGCAGCTAATTTTAATCCGCCTGAACAATACGACTTATGGCATGATAGAGCTGCTTTTCATTTTTTAACAGAAAAGAAAGAGATTGAAAATTATATTCATTCTACAACTCAAGGAGTAAAAAATAACGGAACATTAATCATTGGTACTTTTTCAAAAGATGGTCCATTAAAATGTAGTGGTATAGAAATAAAACAATATTCTGAGGCTTCTATGACAGCATGTTTTTCCGCTAATTTTGATCAAATAAAATGTGTCACCTATAACCACCCTACGCCTTTCGATACCACACAAAATTTTGTATTTTGCAGTTTTAAAAAGAAATAATAACATGAGCATAGAAAACGAATTAAAAGAAAGAAGTGGTAACAAATGTGAGCTTTGCAGCGCTACCGATAATTTATATGGTTATGAAGTTCCTCCAAGATCAAACATAGGAGTAGATGGAGATATTTTAATTTGTAATACTTGCTTAGATCAAATAGAAAATCCAGATAATATGGATGCTAATCATTGGCATTGCTTAAATGATAGCATGTGGAGCGAAGTTAATGCTGTAAAAGTTATGGCTTGGAGAATGCTAACTCGATTAGGCTCTCAAGACATGTTAGACATGATGTATTTAGAAGATGATGTTTTGTTATGGGCAAAGGCAACTGGTGAAGGAGAAGATGAAGCTGACAAGGTAATTCATAAAGACAGTAATGGTGTAATCTTAACCGCTGGAGATTCAGTTGTTCTAATTAAAGATTTACCAGTTAAAGGGTCTAGTATGATTGCTAAAAGAGGAACCGCAGTAAGAAGAATCTCTTTAGATCATGAAAATGCAGAATACATTGAAGGAAAAGTTGAAGGTCAACAGATTGTGATCATCACTAAGTACGTAAAGAAATTATAAATATTATGTCTGACGGAAAAAACAGAAAAGACATTCAAATAGGATGTGAAGTTGAAGTAGTTCAAAAACACCATCAACGAACTGGAGAATTAACTGAAGGAATAGTAAAGAAAATATTAACTAACTCCCCTACTCATTCTCATGGCATTAAAGTAATGCTAGAAGGAGGAATTGTAGGTAGAGTTAAAAACATTATAGAATGAGTGAAGAAGGTTTAGATAAAATATTAATTGACGAAGAAATTGATAACACCCACGGTTTTAAAGAAGAAATAGAATATGCAGGATTTTGGATAAGAGTTGGTGCTGCCATTATTGATTCTTTTGTGATGATTCCTATTATAGCAATAAGTTTCTACAACTTATTAAGTCTCAAATCTGTAATTCTATTATACATCTTAACATTGATATCTGCAATATATAAACCACTAATGGAGTGGAGATATGGTGCAACTGTAGGTAAAATGGCCGTTAAAATAAAAGTGGTTAACACAGAATTAAAGCCGATAAGCATTGATCAAGCATTTGGAAGATACATGCCTTGGGCAATTTCTGTAATTATTACATTAATGTCTTCTACCAGTATTTATATGGCAGATAATTTTAAAAATATAGATACATTCATGGAACTAACTACTATGCCGCAAGATTCTTCTATAGATACTATATCTACAGTTTACAATATAATATTTATGGTTATTGTTGGTAGCCTAATTTTTGACAAAAAGAAGAGAGGGTTTCATGATAAGATAGCAAAAACATTATGTATTAAGGCAAACAAGTAATTGCTTTTTATAAAATGGAAACAGACCGAATATACCTAAGAAAATTTGAAAGCTCAGATTTAGAAAATGTTTTTCAAGGACTCTCTCACCCTGACATTATAAAGTATTACGGAATTAGTTTTGATAGCTTAGATGCAACTAAAGAACAAATGACTTGGTTTGCAGATTTGGAGAAAAACGAAACTGGAATTTGGTGGGCAGTTTGCTCAAAAGAAGATAATACATTTCTTGGAGCTGGTGGTTTAAATGATTTATGTAAAGAAAGAAAAAAAGCTGAAATTGGATTTTGGCTATTGCCAGAAAATTGGAGAAAGGGAATAATGACAGAAGCTATTCCATTAATTCTAGCTTATGGTTTTAATAAGTTGGGTTTAAAAAGAATAGAAGGTTTTATTGAAACAGAAAATCACAACTGTAAAAAAGCAATCGAAAAACTCAATTTTAAGTTGGAGAAAACAATGAAAGATTGTGAAATTAAAAATGGAGAAAAAATTAGTTTAGATGTTTATGCCATCCTAAACAATTAGCTTAGAAATCCTTTAACCAAAGTTTTAGGAAGCGTAGTTCCTAAAATGCCAAAACCAAACCACTCTTCCAATTTAACATCAAAACCATTACCATTTAAGTAACTATTAAGTGCCTTATTTAAGCCTTTCGTATAATTCTGATGCTTTGCGCCTTTAGGATCTTTATGTGTTAAATCATTTTGAGCAAAACCTTTAAATTTAGGTCCCGTTATTTTAATGTCAAATTCTTCAGGATTCTTGCCTATCGGGCTATGAATTGTTGTTGTAAATTGATGCCAAAAAGCAGACTGAATGCAATTATTCTCAAATAACTGCCGAACTATTTCTAATGAATCAATTGTTTCTTGCTCTGTTTCAGTTGGAAATCCATACATCAAATAAGCATGAACCATAATATTATATTGAGCAAAAGAATTGGTTACCCGAGCCACCTGTGCAATATCAACCCCTTTTTTCATCTTAGCTAACAATCTGTCAGAAGCCACTTCTAATCCTCCTGTTACAGCAATACAACCTGATTTTGCTAGCAACTCGCACAACTCATCAGTAAAGGTTTTTTCAAAACGAATATTGGTCCACCAAGTAATAGTTACTTTCCGTTTAATCAATTCTTCAGCTAAAGCTTTTAATATTTTGGGAGGAGCAGCCTCATCAACAAAATGAAACCCATCAACTCCTGTTTCAGCCCTTACCTTCTCAATCTTATCCACCAAATCTACAGCAGTAGTATTCTGGTAATTTCCTATATAATCTAAATTCACATCACAAAAAGAACATTGCTTCCAATAGCATCCATGTGAAATGGTTAGTTTATTCCACCTTCCATCAGTCCACAAACGATGCATAGGATTTATTACATCTAAAAAAGACATGTAATTACTAAAATCTAAGCCTTTGTAGCTTGGTGCGGGTAACGTTGAATGATGATAAATGGTATTTGGAGTCCTATTCTGATAAACAACTTTTCCATTGTCCAATAAAAAAGTTCTTTCTAATTCCTCTTGATTAATTCCTCCAGAAAGATGTTGAATTAACTTTAATAAGGGACCTTCTCCATCATCTAACGTTATAAAATCGATGTACTTAAATATTCTAGGATCAGTTAACGAACGAAGTTCCGTATTGCAATACCCACCTCCAAAAGCAATTTTTATTCGCTTATAATTCTTTTTCAAAAATTGAGCACACCGTAAAGCCGCAAATAAGTTTCCTGGAAAAGGAATTGTGAAACAAACTAAATCTGGTTGATCCTCTTCTATTTTATTTACCAATAACAACAACAATTGATCTTCAATAATTGTTGTTGAATATCCTAGGTAATTATCTATTTCATCAAAACTACTTGCTGATGTAGCAATTCGTTCAGCATATCGTGTAAAAGAAAAAAACTCATCTACATTAGCACTAATAAAATCACCTAACTCCTCAATAAAAAGAGTTCCTAGATGTTTGGCTTTATCTATCTCATCCAGTTGATGATAAGCTGAATCAAGAGGCTTAACTGAACGATGTGCTTTTGGAAAATAACCTTCAGTCAATAATTGTTGAGCTACATCCAAAGTTTGAACCCTCAAAAAAGCAGTCACTTCATCTACTTTTTCAATGTACTCAGCTCTGTTTTCCCAAACTAACAAAAATTCAAAGCTTTCAAACTCCTCAGCTTCAAGAAACACTCGTGCTATAAAATCGCTTGTAAACACTTTATTAAACAACCCTATACTCAAATCACATTGATTCACAGCTACACCTTGCTCATCTAGAAAACCTTTTAAATAAGCCGTAGCTGGATACGGAGTGTTTAACTGCGTAAAAGGTGGTGTAATTAATAGCGTTTTTATTGACACATTGCGAAAGTACTATAAAAACTAGTCACCAGTAACTAGTAACTAACAACTAGTGACTACCTTTGCCAAATGTCAAAAACAACCCAGCAACAAATTCTTAATAAATTAGACATTAAGAAGCTAAATGCAATGCAACATGAAGCATTAAATACAATCCCTACATCCCCCAATACCATTCTACTTTCTCCAACAGGTTCTGGAAAAACGGTTGCTTTTTTATTACCAATTATTGAACAATTGGATCCTGATTGCAATGAAATACAAGCAATGATATTGGTTCCTTCAAGAGAATTGGCTGTACAGATTGAGCAAGTAATGCGAAAAATGGGTTCTGGATACAAAGTAAATGCCGTATACGGAGGAAGGGCTGGCTCTAAAGATAAATTAGAATTAAAACACCGACCAGCAGTACTCATCGGAACACCTGGACGTGTTGCTGCTCATTTATATAAAGAAAGCTTTTCTACAAAATACATTAAAACATTAGTGTTAGATGAATTTGATAAATCATTAGAAATTGGGTTTGAAGTAGACATGCGTGATATTATTGACGACCTTCCTAACATCGAAAAACGAATTTTAACTTCAGCTACGTTTGGTGTTCAAATTCCTCGATTTATAGAATTGATTGATCCCATAACCATTGATTATTTAGAAAAAGAATCATCTCAATTAGCTTTAAAAACAGTTGTTGCTTCTGATAAGACTAAGCTAAAAACATTGGTAGATACCCTGTGTCATATTGGTAATCAACCCGGAATTATCTTCTGTAATTTTAAAGATTCCATTAAGGAAGTAAGCGAATATCTATGGGAAAACAAAATTAGTCATGGATGCTTTTACGGAGGTATGGAGCAGATTGACAGAGAAAAAACATTAATAAAATTCCGTAACGGAACACATCGAATAATCATTGCTACCGATTTAGCAGCTAGAGGAATAGATATTCCTGAATTAAAATTCATCATCCATTTTCAGTTACCCAATAAGCTTGATGAATTTACACACCGTAACGGTAGAACTGCCCGAATGAACCAAGAAGGAACAGCTTATGTGTTGGTTTGGGATGGACATGTAGCGAATTATGTAAATGCTCCTGATATCCAAAAATTACAAAATGCTCCTATTCCATCTCCAACAGGGTGGCAAACCCTTTTTATTACTGGTGGACGAAAAGATAAAATTTCTAAAGGAGACATTGCCGGATTATTTTGTAAACAAGGCAAATTAAACAACGATGAAATTGGAGTTATAGAATTACAAAGAAATTGTGCCTATGTTTCGGTTAAATCAGCTAAAGCAAATGAATTAATATCTTTGGTGAATAATACGCGTTTAAAAAAGAAAAAAGTAAGAATTAGTGTTGTGTAATTGCAGCTAATCGAATTTTATTAAATAATTATGCCATTCAAAAAACTAAAGCCACTACTTAAAGATATTTTAGAGCATCTAAATATTGAAGAAGCAACACCTTTTCAAAAAAGTGTAATTCCAAAAATTAAAAGTGGAGCAAATGTATTTGGTGTGGCTCCAGAAAACAGTGGTAAAACAACAGCTCTTATTCTTACAACTTTACAAAAACTAAAGGATTACGAAGAACATGATAATCCAAGAGTATTAATCTTTGTTAAAGACAAAGTATCTGCCTTGGCATTAGAAGAAAAGTTTGAAGTCTTTGTTAAACACATGAACTTAAAAACATACAGCGTTTACGAAGAAAAAGCGGTACAAGTTCAAAAAGACATTATTTACGAAGGGGTTGATATTGTTATTGGCACAGCTAGACGGTTAAACAAACTCTATTTAATGAATGGCATCAACCTTAATGATATGAATACACTCATTATTGAAGATGCTAATGTTCTCCCAAGAATAGATTTTGCAGCTGACATTGTAAGAATAAGCGAGAGTTTTCCCAAATGCCAGTACATTGTATTCTCTACCGATTACGATGAAAAATTAAAATCTTTGAAAAATTCATTTATGGCTAATGCATTAAAAATTGAAGCTTAATCATTATACTTCTCCCATCTCCTATTCTCACGCTCTAGCAAGGCATTAAACTTATAAGGAACTTCTGCTTCTATAATTATAGGCTCTTTTGTAATCGGATGATTAAATTGTAATTCGATAGCTGCAAGAAACAATCCTTTTCCAACCAATATTCCCCCTTCATTTCCGTACAGTTTATCTCCCAATATCGAAAAACCTAATTTGGATAAATGAATTCTTAATTGATGTGTTCTTCCTGTTTTTGGATATAAATTAACCAAACTCAAAAACTCATTTCTTAACGAAGGAACAAAACGATTGAGTTGATATTCTGTTAAAGATTTTAACCCTTCTATTTCAAAATCAATGGTTCCAGTTTCTGGAATTTCACCAATAACAATAGCACAGTATTTTTTCTGAATCTCTTTGTTTTCAAACTGCTGTCCAAGTTTAACCAAAGCTTTAGCCGTTTTAGCAATTAGTAACAATCCACTTGTAGGAGAATCCAATCGGTGTACAGGTTTTGGCCAGCGTAAAGCATCTTCCTCTTTTGACAACTTAACATTTCCAATCAACGCATTTTGAATGGTTCTAAACTGGTTTCCACTAACAGGAATTCCTGCAGGCTTATTGATTACAGCGAAGTATTCATCTTCATAAACAACTTCCAATTTAAGATGATATTCTTTTGGAGGGTTAATAGAAGACTCTAACAATTCTATTTTTTGACCTGGTTTAATCCATAATCCAGTAGAAGTTTTTTCTCCATCAACAATTATCTCTTCACGAGCAATTGCTTTTTTTATTCCTTTACGAGAGGGAATTGTCGGGAAAATTTGTTGTGCATAATCATACAATCGAATGTCTTCAACTCCCTCAGGAACAATATGTGTCTTAAGAATTACCAACTCCATTATTTTTCTCAAAGCTAATCTAAAAAGAACGGAAAAAACTGCTTTCCTTTGCACCATGCAATCACAATTAATAGAAAATACCATCCAATTTGTAAAAGAAACCTTGCACGATGCAGAAGGTGGACATGATTGGTTTCATATAGAGCGCGTTTGGAAAAATGCAAAACTCATTGCACAATCAGAAGATGTTGATATTGAGATTATTGAAATAGCAGCGTTATTACACGATATTGCTGATTCTAAATTTAATGATGGAGATGAAAAAATTGGGCCTAAAAAAGCATTGGACTTTTTAATTGACCAAGATGCTGATTACAGGATTATTGATCATGTTCTCGCTATTATTGAAAATGTTTCCTTTAAGGGAGGAACACAAGCAAGAACCTTTAACTCAATTGAATTAGATGTAGTACAAGATGCTGACAGGTTAGATGCACTCGGGGCAATTGGAATTGCTAGAACATTTAATTATGGAGGGTTCAAAAACAGAACAATTTATAATCCTGATATTCAACCAGAACTGAATATGAGTGCTGAAAAATACAAAACAAGTACAGCTCCAAGCATTAATCATTTTTATGAAAAACTGTTGTTGCTTAAAGACAAAATGAATACTCCAACCGGAAAAGAAATTGCAGAAAAACGTCACCAATTTATGGAGCAGTATTTAGAACAATTTTATACTGAATGGAGCGGATTAAATTAGAATTTCTAAAAGATGATGCACTTACTTCTTATACTTGTTATTCTCCTAGGAATATATTTTGCATTTAAAACAATTTGGACCAAAAATAGCTGGAAAACACCTAAAAAATTATTTCCAAAGGACTGGAGGATTATTCTAATACAGAATATTCAATTCTATAATGCCTTAACAAAAGAAGAGCAGAAACATTTTGAATTTAAAATTCAAGAATTTCTACTCAATTGTAGAGTAACAGGAATTAAAACAGAAGTAACATTAACGGATAAAATTCTCATTGCCTCTTCTGCTATAATACCAATTTTTGCTTTTAAAAACTGGACTTATTCTAATTTACAAGAAGTATTACTTTATCCAAATCGCTTTAACGAAAAGTTTGAAACTGCAGGTTCTGAACGTCAAATACTTGGAATGGTTGGGACGGGATATATGAATGGAAAAATGATTCTTTCTAAGAAAGCACTTCACTTAGGATTTCTAAATAGTAGCGATAAAAAGAATACAGCTATCCATGAGTTTATTCACCTTATTGATAAAATGGACGGAAGTACAGATGGCATTCCTCACAATCTTACAGATAAACAATTTACCATCCCTTGGCTTGAATTAATTCAACGAAAGATGGATGAAATCCATAACGACAAATCAGACATAAACCCTTACGGAGGAACAAGTAGAAAAGAATTCTTCGCTGTAGTAAGTGAGTACTTTTTTGAAAGGCCTCAATTGTTAGCACGAAAACATCCTGAACTTTATGAAGCCCTAGAAAGTATTTTTAATCAAAAAATGACTCATAAAAAGTCAGGAATGACCTCAATAAAGCTTTCGAGAAATAGCCCATGTCCTTGTAATAGTGGATTAAAATTTAAAAAGTGTTGCGGAAAAATACACCACAAATAGAAATTTATAAAATATCAATCGACAATAAACGTAATTTCACCACCTAATTATATCAAATTATGAGTAAAGGAAAAGTAACCATAATGCAAGCCTTCAAGGAATTTATTTGGCCTCGGAAAGGAATTGTATTAATAGGCTTAGGCCTAATTGTAATAAGCAGATTAGCAAGCTTAATATTACCTTTAAAAAGTAAAGAGTTGCTAGATGATATTATTCCAAACAAAGATATGGATGGGTTAATTTCTTTAGTTATAATGGTGAGTGGGGCCATTTTAATTTCAGCCATAACATCATTTGCATTAACAAGGTTATTAAGTGTAGAAGCACAATTACTAATTTCTAAATTAAGAGCAAAAGTTCAGAAACAAATTCTATCGCTGCCCATCTCCTATTTTGACAATAACAAATCTGGAGCTTTAGTTTCTCGAATTATGAATGATGTAGAAGGTGTTAGAAATTTAATAGGAACAGGCTTAGTACAATTATTTGGAGGCACAATTACAGCCATCATCTCCTTATTTTTACTGATAAACATTAGTCCAAAAATGACATTATTTGTATTGGCCCCTGTTGCTGTATTTGCTGTTATTGCGTTAAAAGCTTTCGGTTACATCAGACCAATTTTCAGAAAAAGAGGCGTAATTAATGCAGAAGTTACTGGAAGGTTAACAGAATCACTAGGTGGTGTAAGAGTAATAAAAGGATTTAATGCTGAAGCTCAAGAAAATATCATCTTTGAAAAAGGAGTTGAACGTCTTTTCCTAAATGTAAAAAAGAGTTTGACAGCTACAGCTATAATGACCAGCTCTTCTGCTTTTTTATTAGGAATGGCTTCTGTTGGAATTATGGGTATTGGCGGTGCGATGATAATTGACGGAACATTAACCACTGGAGATTTCTTAGCATTTACTTTGCTTTTAGGTTTTATGATTGCTCCAATTGTGCAAATGAGTAACATCGGGAGTCAATTAACAGAAGCATTTGCTGGGCTAGATAGAACTGAGGAAATAATGAACATGAAGGGTGAAGATGATGATCCAGCTAGAACGGTTACTCTTAAAGACATTCATGGGGACATAAAATTTAATGATGTTTCATTTGCTTATGAAGAAGGAAAAGAAGTGGTTCACAACATTAGCTTCGATGCTCCAAAAGGGAGTGTAACTGCCTTAGTCGGTTCATCAGGTTCTGGAAAATCGACTGTGGCTGGATTGGTTTCTACCTTTGTTACTCCTCAATCTGGTATTATCACAATTGATGGACAAGACATTTCTAAAGTGAGTTTATCATCTTATAGAAGTCAGTTGGGAGTAGTTTTACAAGATGACTTTTTGTTTGAAGGAACTATTAGAGAAAATATACTTTTTCCGAGACCAAACGCAACAGAAGAACAATTAGCTGAGGCTGTAAAGACTGCTTACGTGTATGAGTTTACTGATAAATTTGATGATGGATTGGATACTTTAATTGGTGAAAGAGGTGTGAAATTATCTGGTGGTCAACGGCAACGAATAGCCATTGCAAGAGCAGTATTAGCCAATCCTAAGATCTTAATTTTAGATGAAGCTACTTCTAATTTGGACAACGAAAGTGAAGCCTTAATTCAAAAAAGTTTAGCTGAATTAATGAAAGGACGAACTACTATTGTAATTGCTCACCGATTAACTACCATTAGAAAAGCGGATCAAATATTAGTAATAGAAGAAGGGAAAATTGCAGAACGTGGAAAACACGATGAGCTAATTGCTGCAGAAGGAAGATATTATGACTTGTTTACTTACCAGAGTAGAATTTAATTTATTATGAGACAAGACCAACCCAACAATCCACTTCATGCTATTAAACTCGCAGATATGTTAGATTTTCTTGTGGGATACTATGGTTGGGAAGAATTAGGGCAACTCGTTAACATTAACTGTTTTAAAAGCAATCAAACAAAAAAATCGAGCCTTAAGTTTTTAAGAACAACCCCATGGGCAAGGGCCAAAGTAGAGCAATTGTACCTGGATTCTATTTAAGAAAATGCTCCCTGAGCGGAGCCGAAGGGCGTATTTTCGATATTATCTTTATTACATTTGACTCTTCGGCTCCGCTCAGAGAGCAAATATCTAACAATCACGAACTATGATACAAGGTTATGTATATATTCTAGAATGTTCTAACGGTCAATATTATACTGGAAGTACAAAAGATCTTGATTCCCGATTAGCACAACACCAAGCTGGAGATGGCGCAAATTTCACCAAGAAACATTTACCTGTTAAATTGGTTTACTATGATGAGTTTGCTAGGATAGATGAAGCTTTTTATAGAGAAAAACAAATTCAAGGTTGGAATAGGAAGAAAAAAGAAGCACTAATAAACGGAACAACAAATCTTCTACATAATTTAGCCAAATGTCAAAACGAAACACATTATAAGAATAAAATTGATAAATAATTACGCCCTTCGGCTCCGCTCAGGGTGCAACTATTTGCTCTCTGAGCGGAGTCGAAGAGTCAAATAGAAAGCTCTTGATTAGTTTACCCGAAATAGAAACCAAAAAGATAGCCATAAAACTAACTCCTAAAGCTGAAGTGTTAGTTAAAAAAGGGCATCCTTGGATATTTGACCAAAGTATTGCCAAACAAAATACTGAAGGAAATTCAGGTGATTTAGCCATCCTTTTTGACAATAGAAGGAATAAGTTTTTAGCTGTTGGATTTTACGACCCCTTCTCTCCTATCCGAATTAAAATTTTGCAAGCCAATAAACCAGCTAACATTAATGCTGAATGGTTTAAAAATAAAATACAAGAAGCTTATAATAAGCGTTTGCCACTATTAAAAACCGACACCAATAGTTACCGATTAATTTATGGTGAGAATGATCACCTTCCCTCTTTTGTGGCTGATGTGTACGCTGATGTATTAGTAGTTAAACTCTATGCTCAGTTTTGGTTTCCGTACTTAAAAGATATGCTGACTGAGTTATTAGCCATAAGTAACACGAATACATTAGTGTTACGCCTGAGTAGAAACGTTCAGAAAGAAGGAAATGAATATGGGTTAAAAGATGGACAAGTCATTCATGGAGAATTAGAAAACGAGGTAGTTATTTTTAAAGAGCATGGTGTTTTGTTTTCTGCCAATGTAATTAAAGGGCACAAAACAGGTTACTTTTTAGACCATAGAGCAAACCGTAAAAAAGTGGGTGGAATGTCAAAAGGAAAGACATTGCTAGATGTGTTTTCTTATGCTGGTGGATTTTCTGTTCAT
>JAESUI010000144.1 GCA_016763135.1 Flavobacteriales bacterium | reverse complement strand
ACTTTTTATTCATTTAACAATTTATTAATATTACTTTTAAACTTCTTTAAATTATAGGAGTCAAACATAACAAAATTAACTATGAAAAAGTACTTTTTTATCATTTGCATAATATCTATATCACTATATTCTTGTGCTAAAGAAGAAGGTGAAGGAGGTAGATCATCTATTACTGGAACAGTTCATATGAATGACATTACTGGTGGAATCCAAGGTGAATACAATGTTCCAGATTATGATATTTACATCATTTATGGAGATGAGAATAATATTTATGATGATAGAATGAGGACCAATTATGATGGGACTTTTCAGTTTAAAAATTTAAGGGAAGGATCTTATCGGATTTATGCTTACACCAGAGATATAACAGAAGAATCAGGGGTTTCTCCTGTTTTTAAATCTACTGAAATAGGTGGAAACGAAGAAGCAAATGTTGGCACAATAGAGGTTGAAAAATAATTGAATAAACTAAACAACATATTACAACAATTAGACCCCATCTCTTTAAAAGAAATGGATAGGGTTAAATTACAAAACAGAACAGATACAAAATTTGTTTTTGAAGCTGATTTACTTCCTATTATTTTAAATGAAATCAAAGACTTTTACTCAATATTAGAAATTAAAAAGAATCGAACCAATAGCTATAAAACGCTTTATTATGATACTAAAGAGTTAAAGAGTTACATTCAACATCACAACGGAAAAGCAAATAGAACAAAAATTAGATTTAGAAAGTATATTGAATCAGATTTAAATTTTTTAGAAGTAAAATTTAAAAATAATAAAGGACGAACAATAAAAGCAAGAAAAAAAATAAGCGATATTGAAACTACTTTATCTGATATTTCTAAAGACTTTATTAATAACAACTCTACTTATAAAAGTGATGAAATTATTCCTGTTTTATGGAACAGTTTTACCCGATTAACACTTGTACATAAAACAAAAACTGAACGACTTACAATCGATTTAAACCTTGGTTTTAAATCATATTTGAATGACGTTGAAAAAGAAATTCCCCACATTATTATTGCCGAAGTAAAACAAGAAAAAGCTTCTAATAACTCTGATTTTATTCAAGTAATAAAAAAACACCACGTCAGAAAAAGTAGTATGAGTAAATATTGCGTGGGAAGTGCTTTATTAAATAAAGACCTCAAACAAAACAATTTTAAAGAACGTATTTTAAAAATTAATAAGCTAAAAAATGTTAAACGAATTACTGCTTAGACTGCCTATTTTAGGCTCAAAACTAATTGATTATGACGATTTTTTCGAAATGATTATTCGCTTTGCGATTAATTTTTCTGTTGTATTTGTATTAATACGTCTAATCTACTACCCAATACAAAAGAGAAAAGATTACTTAGTTTCCTTTTTCTTACTTAACATCATCATCTTTTTTGTTTGTATCGTAATGAACGATGTTAAAATGAATATGGCATTTGCTTTTGGACTATTTGCCATTTTTGGAATTTTAAGGTATAGAACAGAGCAACTCCCTATTAAGGAAATGACTTATCTATTTATGGTAATAGCCATTGCAGTGCTTAATTCCTTGGCGGGTAAAAAAGTTAGTTTTGCAGAATTAATGTTAGTAAACATATCTGTAGTTCTCGCAACTTATTTATTAGAAAGAGTGTTCTTACTAAAACATGAATCAAGAAAAAGTGTTCTTTACGAAAAAATAGAAAATGTAAAGCCTGGAAATCACAAACAGTTACTTGAAGATTTAAAAGAAAGAACAGGTCTTAACATTCATAGAGTACAGATTGGTAAAATTGATTTTTTAAGAGATACTGTACGTATTATTATTTTTTACCACGAAGAAAATCCAGAAGATAGTTTTAATGAAGGGACATACATTAACAACACTAATGAATAAGAGGTTATTTTTCATATTATTTTTATTGCCATTAATAACTAAAGCTCAAATCGTTAGTGATGCTAAGCTATGGACTGGAATTACAGTAAACAAAAAAATCAACAATTTTAAATTCTCTTTTAGTGAAGAATTAAGAATGGATGAAAATATCTCTCATATTGACAAATTCTTTAGCGAATTAGGTGCTCAGTATAAAATAACTAAAGGACTTTGTGTAGGTCTAAATTATAGGTACAGCAGAGATAATGATTATGAAACTAGTAATTATGACATGAAACATCGTTTTGATATAATGGCCAGTTACAAGTATAAATTAAACAATTTCCGATTTTCTTTCAGAACAAAAATTCAAACAAAAAGCGCATCAGTTTACAAGAATAACCCAACGTTTAGCAGAAACAAATTTGCTATTAAGTATAAACTTGAAAACAACCTAACTCCTTTTGTTTCTTACGAATTTTACTATCAATTTAATGAAGAAAAAATAATTAATAGAGCTCGTTTTTCTTTAGGAAGTTATTACAAAATAGGTGATAACCACTCTATCAAAATATATTATATGTTTGAAAATAAATTTAATACAGAAAACCTAAAACATAACCACATTTATGGAGTAAGTTATAGTATTGATTTATAATTCCTCTCCTTTATAATTTATATATTTGCTTTTCGTTTAAATCACTATCAATTTAACTGAATGTTTAAATTTTTCTACAGTAAAAAATTTCTAATCAATTTAGCCGCTGCAATACTCTTTATAGTATTGGCTATTTGGGGCATATTTAAGTTTATTGATAGTTATACCTTACATGGAGAAACAATAAGTGTTCCTTCTTTAGCAGGGTTGACAATTGATGAAGTTGAAGAAATTTTAACAGAGAAGAAATTACGTTACACTATTCTTGATTCTGTATACAATGTAGATGCAGAAAAAGGGATAGTATTAGAGCAGGATCCATCAGCTAACGATTTAGTAAAAGAAAACAGAACTATCTACATCACTACTTCCAAAATAGTTCCTCCAAAAATTTCTATGCCAAATGTAGTTGATATGTCTCTTAGATTAGCTGTAGCTAAATTAGAAAGTTATGGATTAAAAGTAAAGACAAAATATATCCCATCTGAATTCGTTAATGTTGTAATTAGACAAGAAATAAATGGTGAAATCGTTGAGTTAAATGATAAAATTGAAAAAAATTCTTTAGTCTTATTATCTGTAGGAAAAAACAGCAACGAAATGGTTCTAATTCCATATTTATTAAACCTAACAAAAAAAGAAGCTGAAAGTAAATTAATGGGAGCATCTCTCAATATAGGATTTGATGATTATGAAAGCTGCCAATGCAAAAGTAAAGAAGACACTTTAAATGCTAGAGTATATAGACAATCCCCAATGCGAAGCTTAAGTAATCCGATAAATATGGGTAGTTTAGTTGACTTGTATTTCACTTGTGATAGTTCAAAAATAAACTTTGATGCAACTATGGCTAACGATACTACTAAAACTTTACCAAAAGATACTTTAGATGGTGATCCAAAATAAAAAAATATACATATCGTTGCTATTACTAGTTAGTGTAGTGTTTGCATCAGCACAAGACACCCTTTTGGAATTAAGCACAAACAATACTATTAGAGCATTCTATAATGCAAGTATTGGAGACCCCAATTCACCTTATGTTAAAAAATCTAATAACAAGGCATTATTAACACTTCCTTTTATTGATGATTTTTCACAAAATTATATCTTTCCTGATGCTAATTTATGGATGGACATGCACGCTCACGTCAACTCAAACTTTGCCGATAATCCTATCACTTTTGGTGTTGCAACTTTAGATGGCTTAGATTCAACCGGAACGCCTTATAATTTCGCACTTCCAACTTCTTATGGAATTGCAGATTATTTAACCTCTCAGCCAATTAATCTATCCTCTATTATTGATAGTGTGTTTTTAAGTTTTTACTATCAACCACAAGGTAATGGAAATAAACCTGAAACAAAAGACAGTTTAAGGTTAGAATTTTTTAGACAATCAGATAGTAGTTGGGTTAGAATGTGGGGAGCAAAAGGTGCTGCCAACCAACCATTTCAACAAGTAATGATTCCTGTTGATACCTCTTTTCAAAATAATGAATTTCAGTTTCGATTTAAAAACTGGGCAACATTATCTGGCAATGTAGACCATTGGAACATTGATTATGTTTATTTAGATGAAAATCGAAACTATGCTGATACCGCCCTAAATGATGTTTCATTTATCACCAACCACCATAGTATGTTAAAAGATTTCACAGCAATGCCTTGGTCTCATTATCTGACTGACACAATTGGCTTAATGGATACTGCCATGCATGTAACCTACAAAAACAACCATAGTTCTACTTATGCAGTATTTTATAAGTATGAGGTTATAGATAATAACGGTGCTGGGCCAAGTATAGAAATTTATCCGAGTACGGCATCATCCAAAAATGTTGCTGCCTACTCAAGTCTCACAGAACCACAAGCGGTGTACAATCCTCCTGTCAATAATTTTTCTTTCCCATCAGATGCTTCACCAACAAAAGTGTTTCAAATAAAAAATTACTTTACATTAACCCCAACCGACATACATACCGATAATGATACTGTATTATCTTATCAAGTTTTTGGATCTTATTATGCTTATGATGATGGGAGTGCTGAAGTTGGTTATGGAGTGCAGGGTATTGGGTCTAAATTAGCTCATGAATTTAGCATTAAAAAAAGTGACACCTTAAAAGCCTTTCAAATATACTTCACCCCTATCTTAAATAATTTATCTGCCGAAACGTTTCGATTAAAAGTATGGAGTAGCTTGAGTCCTGAAGTTGAAATTTACTCTCAACCTGCAGCTCAATTCACAAGTCTTGAGTATACTTGGACTAACCAATTTAAAAATTACAATTTAGATACTCCTCTATATCTTACTGCAGGAACTTATTATTTTGGTTGGGAAAAAATTTCTGCTAATTTTTTAAATGTTGGATGGGATGTAAATACTAACAACAAAACAAAGGTTCACTTTAACGCTGTAGGCATATGGCAAACAGCTTCATTTGATGGCACTTTAATGCTTCGACCAGTATTTGGCAGTGTTACTGACCCGCAAGTTAGTATTGAAGAAAAACTTACTTCTGATGATTTTGAAATCTATCCAAACCCAACTTCTAGTGTTATTTATTTTAAAAATAACAGCATCAATAATGATTCTTACCACATTCAGCTAATAGATATCTATGGTAAGATAATTATTGAAACAGAATCCTCACTTACCAATAAAATTGATGTTACAAATATTGCAAATGGCATTTACATTATTCGATTTATGAATAATGAAACAAAAAAAATCGTATTAAAAAAAGTAATTATTTCTAAATAAATTGAGCGCAGAAGAAGATTTACAAGAGCATCAAGAAGGACTTTTTGAGCATTACAAATTTACAGTTGACGTTGGTCAAGAAGCATTAAGGGTTGATAAATTCTTAATGGCACGCATTCCTAATACAACAAGAAACAAAATTCAAAATGCTGCAATTGAGGGTTATATCATCGTCAACAAAAAAACTGTAAAATCTAATTACAAGGTTAAGCCTTTAGATGAAGTAAGCTTAGAACTTCCATACCCCCCCACTGAAATTGAGCTCATCCCAGAAGATATTCCATTAGATATTATATATGAAGATGATGATGTTTTAGTTTTAAACAAACAAGCAGGTTTAGTTGTTCATCCTGGATATGGGAACTTTACGGGAACTTTAGTGAATGGACTTATCTATCATTTTGAGAATCTTCCTAAAACAGATGTTCCTAACCGTCCAGGTTTAGTTCATCGTTTGGATAAAAATACAACAGGCATAATGGTTGTTGCTAAAACAGAGCATGCTTTAAGTCATTTAGGAAAACAGTTTTATGACAGGACTACTGAAAGAAGATACAATGCCCTAGTTTGGGGAGATGTTAAAGAAGAGGAAGGAACTATTACAGGTAATGTTGGTAGAAGTCTGAAAAATAGAAAAGTAATGGATGTTTTTCCTGAAGAAGATTATGGAAAACATGCTGTAACCCATTATAAAGTGCTTAAGCGATATGGTTATGTAACACTTATAGAATGTAAATTAGAAACGGGTAGAACTCATCAAATAAGGATTCACATGAAACATATTGGACACACCCTGTTTAATGATGATTCTTATGGTGGGGATAGAATTTTGAAAGGAACATCGTTTAGCAAATACAAGCAGTTTGTCAATAACTGCTTTAAGCTGTTACCAAGACAAGCACTTCATGCTAAATCGTTAGGATTTGAACATCCAAAAACTGGAAAATGGCTGCAATTTAATTCTGAATTACCAGATGATTTACAGGCAGTTTTGGCCAAATGGGATATTTATGTAGCAAATCGTGAGGATGTACGTTAATTTTTAAAAAAAATTAACTCCTACTAAATCCATTTAGATTAGTGTTCTCAGATCATTTAGGGTTAACACTCACCAATATTATTATTTTTCGCTTAATTCAATGCAACCTTTAATGTTTACAGTACGTTTAAGATAAGTACTTACTGTTTATAAGTATTTTTACGTATTGTAAAACTAAGTTATTACCCTTATCTTTGAATAGGTATTTAATGGGATTCTGATTAGTTTCAATATTAATTGAATTATTTTATGAAAAATTTATTACTTCTTTTTATATCAACAGTTACTTTTCTATGTGTAGATGCTCAAGTAATTCAATTAGGTAGTGGTACCAGTACAAATAATATTCAAACAGCATCACCAGTTAATACATACTACCGTAGACAAGTTTGTCAGTTTGTATATACTGTAACAGAAATAAATGCTGCTGGAGCAAGTGGTGCAAACATCTTATCTCAGTTAGGATTTTATGTGACAAATCAACCTGTGTATGCTATTCCTGGATATACAATAAAAATAAAACATACTACTCAAAATAGTGTAAGTAATGCTCTCGGCACTACTGGATGGACAACTGTAAAAACTGCTTTTTCTTATTCACCAAACCCTGGTGGCTATGATATGATTGTTTTCGATACTCCTTTTAATTGGAACGGCACTCAAAATATAGGTGTAGAAATTTGTTGGTCGCAAATACAACCCTCTTGGGATGCTTCTGGGCAATGTAGAATTTACAACTCTAGTAGAGGTTATAGGTATTCAAGAGATGATAATAATGGTAGTATTTGTGGAAATTCACCTGGAACAAGAAACAACAACAAACCTCAAGCACAGCTTGTCTTTAAAACTGACGCTACTTGGAATGGCTCTGTAAATTCAGACTGGTTTAATAATGCTAATTGGGATATTGGTACACCAGATCAAGAGCTAAATGAAATAATACCTTCTGGACCAGCTAATATGCCTTCAATTGGTGTCGATGGAGCTGAATGTAAAAATTTACAAATAAATGCGGGAGCCAGTTTAACTATAATAGGAACTTATAATATAGACATTTACAGGAATTGGACAAATAATGGAACATTTACTGCAAACAATGGGAATGTCACTTTAAAAGGTACTGCTGCTAACAGCATTAACGGGGCTAACAATCAAGATCTTTATAACCTAACTGTTGATAATGTAAACGGAGCAACCATATCTTCTGGAAGTATAAATATTAATGGAACACTCGATATAGGTATAGCTACTGGAAACTGTAACACAAATAATGCGATAACCATCATTTCTAATGCTTCAGGAACTGGAAGGATTGATGAATTAACCTCTAAATGTATGTATACACTAGACATGTCAGATACTTATGGTGATAGTTGGAATGGTGGCTATATTACGGTATTAATAGATGGTATAGTAGAGGGAACTTACTTTGCTAAAGGGTCTAATTCTACCAGTAATTTTATTGCAGCAGTTGGAGCTACAGTTCAGTTAAATTATACTGCTGGAATTTATGAATTTGAAAACTCATATATACTTTACGATGGTACTGGATCTCCTATTTTTTCTGATGGGACAACACCAGCTATAGGCACAAATGTTTTTAGTACTACTTCTAACTGCTCATTTTTTAATCCAATTTCAGGAAACATCACCATGCAACGCTATATTGATGCTGGAGCAACAGATTGGAGGTTTATTACTTCTCCTGTTAGTGGTGCCACTTTAGCTGAAATGAACGATGACTTTGTAACAAGTGGATTCCCTGGAGCTCAATATCCTAATTGGCCAAGTGCTGCAAATCCATGGCCATCAATTTATAGTTATGACGAAACCATTGGGGGAATAGTTGATAATGGATTTAACCCCGCAACCAATATCACTAACCCTATGACAATAGGAGTAGGCTACTGGGTGTACTCTGGAGATACAAGCATTGGAACTCAACCTTTTACTATTGACATTACTGGTCCGCCTAATGTTGGAAATATTAACTTACCACTTACTTACACTAATTCTGGTATGCCTACTGAAGATGGTTGGAATATGGTTGGTAATCCTTACCCTTCTACTTTAGATTGGGATTCTCCAAACATAACCAAAGCAGGACTTTATAATGCTATTTATATCTGGAATCCGGATTTACAGCAATTTGCAAGTTATTCTGGTGGTATAGGAACAAACGGTGGTTCTCGCAATATAGCATCTTCTCAAGCAATATGGGTGCAGGCAACAAGTGCTTTAGCTAGTATTCAAGTAACAGAATCAAGTAAAACAGCTATAGATGGTTCTTTTCTTAAACCAAGTCAAGTTTTTCCTCTAAGAATTAAAGCACAAAATAGCTTTGGGATAGATGAATTGGCTATTAATTTTGAAAACAGTGCTACAAATTCATTTGATGAGAATTATGATGCTAGAAAAATGACTTCAGTAAATACCAATTTACCTATTGTATCTAGTATTACAAATGGAGTTGATTTCTCTATTAACCAATTACCAACTCAAGAAATTGATATTCCTATTAAAATATTAACTGGAGTTAGTGGATTGCACAACATCGAAATTGAAAATGTTGCTTCTTTTAGTAACTCTACTTGTTTAATTTTAGAAGACTTGTTTACAGGTGCTATATACGATTTAAACACAATAACATCATTTACTACGTATATTTATGACTCTACAACAACAGCGAGGTTCTTATTGCATATAGGAGCTCCTTATGAAGTTAATGTAATCGATGTTAGCTGTAATGGAAATACTGATGCTAAAGTTATTTATTCTAAGAATAGTTCTTCAGCTTTCGATATTACTTGGAAAAACGGTTTAGGTAACACTATTTCATCCAACACAAATATTTTTACTGACTCAATAGTAAATGTACCTGCAGGAACTTACACCATTGAAACTACGGATGTTGTTTGTGGTAACGCTACAGAAACTATTATTGTAGCAGCTCCAAATGTAATTACAAGCTTTTTTAACACTACTACTGATACTATTTATTTAAGTAATGGAGGAAACATAAGTTTTAATAATCAATCGGCCAATGCAACTGACTATTTTTGGGATTTCAATGATGGTACAAATTCTATTGTACACTCTCCAATCCATAGTTATACCATTGCTGGCGATTACTTAGTAAATTTAACGGCAAGTATTAGTGCCAACTGTTCAGCTAATTACAATAAATTAATTACAGTAGTTGGAAATGCAACGGGAATTGACGAAAATGAAAACAACAATACTGTTAATGCTTGGATAAGCAGTAATGTACTAACCATCAATTTAGCCCAAAATAAATACGATTTTATTGAATTAAGAAATGTGCTAGGACAAATCATCTATTCTGAAAACAACCCAAGCAACACATTTACATTAAACGTAAGTGAATATAGTTCTAGCTTGTTTTTAATTACGCTAAGTAGCTTAGAAAATACTAAGGTGATTAAAGTGCCTTATGTGAAGTAAGCTTAATTTTTCACATTTTTATGGGAAACGACATCCTATCAACTATGTCAAAATTATATCGAATTGTTATCTCATTCATCTATTCCCCTCATACATTAAGAAAAAAACCTATTGAAGCCAATAAACACATTAGCATTATTAACCCTCCGACAATAAGTAAGAACCATGAATAAAACTCACTCTCTGGAAAAGCTCCATGCTTTATTATATGAATTGATTCTGAGGTTCCAAGCATTAATTTTTCATCATCAGATAAACCAAAATTTGGGTTTAATAAGCCTTCAATAGAAACTTCTATTGGAGGGTGATTCAATAAAAAACGATCAATCTGTAATTGTGTTTCTTTTAATTGATCAATCTGTTCATCTAATGTAAGCCCTGTAAATTCTAGATAAGCAGGGTCCTTTCGACTTATTTCAATGGCCATTTCATTTGCATGCTTTTTTCTTTGTAAAGAATGTCTATGATTAAAAACATTAGTAAAATTGGTATCTTTCGTTTGTAGAAAAAACTCATTCTTAACATTACTTTTATTGGTTTGGATAGGGATAAATAATTCTTCCACATGTCCAGACTCCAAAACATTATAGTAGCTTGACATAATGTTTAAGACGCCAGCCTCTATTTTAATCCACTTTGAGCCATCTAATTGTACATCATCAATCAATTGATAAATGGTCATGGTTTTATCACTAGTATCTTTAATTTTTGATACCCCAACCCATAGCATAACACAAGCAATAATAGCAAAAACTATAACCAACCTTAATGAAAGAAGAAACTTAAAAGTAGACTTCATAATAAAAAAATGAAAAAAAGATAATACAGAAAAAGAATGTTACTCAGCTAACACCTCTTTGGCTTTGTTTACAGGAATTAGTTCGCCTTTATGGAGTGCTATAATAAATGCTCCTCCCATTCCTTCCTCAGCAACTTTTGCTTTAAATGCCTCAGCTTCTTCGTAAGTAGAAAACTCACCACCAGCAGTATATCGAGTTAAGCCTCCATCTAATTCTGTTTGCTCTACTCCATCTAACTCCATAAACTTACTCAACACCTCTGTTGGTAATTGACCGCTATAGCTACCTATTTGTACTTTAAATTTAATAGCAGCTTTATCGTATTCTTTATTCTCAGTTGGAGTAATATTTTCAACTGCAGAAGATTCTACACCGGCTTTGACCAATGGAATTCGTTTACCATTTTTGTACGCCACAATAAATGCCTCCTCTACACCATAATCTATTGCTAAATCAATTTTCATACGTGCTGCATCTTCCATCGTTTTAAATGATCCAGTGTATAAGTATTTCCACAAGCCATCATCAGCTTTAATCTCCATAATGTTATTTAAACCATTTAGATAATCTTTTGATAAACGCTTAGAGAAAGCTCCTAGTTGTACTCTAAAGATTAATCCTTGAGAATTTATTGGATCTCCAGCGACATTATCAACATTCATGTTATTAGCAGCATCTCCAACAGAGGTAAATGTTCCATCTTTTTCTTCCTCAACAACAATAGCTGCATCAAACCCTTCTGAAGTTAATTGCATTTTTCTTTTTATAGCTTCAGGTAAGTTATTATAATCACCAACTGCAATAATCGTTAAACTATCACCAAATGTTTTAATCTCAACATCTGGTATGCTTAAAAATTTATCAACTAAATCAGCATCAATTGCTTCGGTAAATTCTCCAACTTGTACTCTATATATTTTCTTTTTCTTTCTTTTTTCAGCAGCAATAATTCTAGTTTCTGTTTCCGCAAACATTCCTGTAGAATCTAAATACCTCTGATAAGCAATATAAATCATGGTATCAGTCATTTCTACACCATTAGGTGTAACTGGTGCTTTTTCACGTGTTTCTAACTCATCATCTTTGTAGTTTGGTACAAAATCTCCATCATTATCTAAAGGACAACCTTTATCATCCACCTCAACTCCTTCAGGGGTCCATGGACACTCATCTATAAAATCAATAACTCCATCACCATCTTCATCATCCATATCGTAAGCTAAATAATCAATATCTTCTTCAAACTCTTTAATTTTTTCCTCCTTGTCATGTTTTAAGAAATTATAGCTGATAGAAAATGAAGACATTAAAAACTTATCATTTCCTCCATTCCCTGGTTGAGTTCCAATTCTTTCTCCACCACTTTCATCTGTTATATTATCTATTACATCAGAAAAAGTAAAATGAAATGATGTTCCGACTGTAAAATCAATATTTTTTGTCATATGCATTTTAACTCCAATTCCTATTGGTATTGCAAATGTTCTTTCTTTATATTTTCCATAACCATCTGCATTTAACTCTCTTAAATCTGTTTCATAAAAATAATCACGCTGAATAATAACGGCATTTGCTGCATTTGGATCAGTTTCTGGTATATCTCTTATAGACCCGTCAGACCAATAGTTGTATTCATTCCCAAATTCATCAAATAAATCGGTTTTAGAATGAAACTCTACTGATTCGATACCTAAAGATATAAACGGACTGATTATCCTTTTCTCTGGCAAAAGTTGATCGAAATTATATATTAAAGCAAATCCACCAACTGTGATACTTGATCTAAAATTAAGGTTTCTTTGGGCTGATCTTTCATTAGCACTTAAAGTCCCGAAAAGCACATAGAACTTAGCTGTTAAAAAAGAATTTAACTGTTGGCTTACATGTAAATCGTAGCCTATATTACTTATTAATGGGTTTCCGTAGTTTTCATCAAGGATATCACCATAAAACTTAAACATACCAACTCCTAAACCTACCGTAGGTCCGTAAAACATCTCTTTTGGAGCTTCTTCCTTAGGCTCTACAATAGAATCATTCTCTTCTTGAGCAAATACAGAAGTGATACATAAAAAGGCAATTAATAAAAATGATATTCGTTTTAGCATAAAAGTCTTAATCTATAACTGATACGAAGATAATAAATTAAAGATACAAAAATTATTTATACCATTTTTGATTAGAAATCATCAACGCTTCTTGTACAGTAATCCTTTGACCTGAATTGTAAGCTGTTACAAAAGCAGTTTTAACATTGTTTCTAACTTTATTTCTCTTGTCTCTTGCTAACTTGTACTCTCCAAATGAGCCTACAAGGTATTTAATCCAACCTTCGTGATTTATGGTACTTACATTATCTTGTAAGTTAAATTTAGCAGCAAAATAATTTGATGCAACTGTCTTATGACCGGCTCCTACCTGAACTTTGTAAGTCACCCCATTTTCAGGGTTTGGCGTAGAAGTAACTTTATTATTTGAATTATCTGTTGTTTCAGTTTCTTCTACTACAGGCTCCTCTATAGGGAGTTCTTCTGTGATTGGCTCTTCTATTGCAGGTTCTTCAACTACTACCTCTTCCTCTTCTACTGAATCTTCAGTAGCAGGCTCTTCAGCTACCAACTGCTCAACATTTAATTCAAAATTAGAAACATTAATATCGTATTTACTTGTAACATCATTTTCTAAATAAGAAAAGTATCCTTTAATACCATATGTTCCATTTTCTGCTATTGCATTAGCTTCTATATTATAAGTAATTGAAAAAACTTCATCTTTGGAAATGGCCATCCAAAGTATTTTCACTTCATTTTCTTTAAATGAAAAAACTCCACCTTTAGAATCATTTTCAGTAGCAATAAATCCATCAGGAAGTTGCTCCGTAATTTTAGCAAAACCTTGAATCCCTTTTTTGTCTATTTCTAAAGTTACTTTATATTTCCCATCTTCAATATTTTCAATGGTTCTATTGCCAGTAATAGTAGTCAACTCTAACACAGGATCCACTTCTCCAGGCCCCTCTACTATTACTTCTTCCTCTACAACTGGTTCTTCAGTAGTAGGTTCTTCGGGCGTAGTTTCTATTGCCAATGATTCACTCACCACAGAGAATTTTGCTTCAGGAATTTCAATATTTTTCCTTTCACTATCTGAAATAAATGAGAATTTTCCTCCGAGAGTAAAATCTCCAAGAGTGTTTTCATTTGGTATTATTTTATATGAAATAGTAAATTCATTCTCAGCTGGCAAAGCCATCCATATGAATTTAATTTTATTATCCTTAAAAGAAAAAGTAGCTCCTTTTGTATCTATTGGTTCAGCTGTGAACCCATCAGGAAAAACTTGTTGAACTTTTGCAAATCCGGTTATATCTTCCTTTTTGATAGTTATCTCGACAACAGCTTCAGTGCCTTGGGTTATAGAGTCGGGAAGTTTCTGAGTAACAGTTAAATCTCCAGTGAATATTAGTTGGTAAAAAAACAATCCAAGTATTTGGACCAATAGAATTAACTGTTTTATCATTTCATATCATTGTTATGCTATTGATCAAAATAAAAGTCTATTAATTTATTAAGATCCTTAGCGGATAAATTATTTTCTCCCTCAAAGAAACCATCAATTGCGTTGGTTACTTCTTTCGCAGAAATATAGTTGTCTTTATCTGAATCTAATCCTTGAAATTTTTCAGGAATGGTTGTATTAACAACAGAAGATCCTGCGTTTGCAGCTTCATATTGCCTTTGAATTTCATCCATTTCTTCATCTGATAAATCTTCGGCAACAAAAACTCTATATTCAGTCTCAACTGAATCTTTCATTTTTTCTTGCAACTCTACCATTTCATCTGTTAATGTAATTCCATCTTTATTTACCAATACTCCTTCTGCAGTGTTTAGTTCTTTATCTTTGTAATCAGGGACACCATCCTCATCTCCATCTAAAGCACATCCTTTATTATCAACTTTCACTCCATCTGGAGTGCTCTGACATAAATCTTTATGATCAAGAACACCATCTCCATCACTATCTTCTTTATCTAAATCAGCAAAATCAAAATCTTTGTATTTATCATCTCCACTACTTGAAGGTGCAAAATTATATTGCAACCCGAAAGAAGTATAGAACATCTTATCATTCCCTCCATCGGCAACATTATCAAGATAATCAGTCATTGTAATTATGTATGCAGCAGAAATTCTCGCATCAATATGTTTTGACAGTTTAAACTTTAATCCAAAACGAATAGGAATAGTAAAGCTGGTTCTTGAATAATCTACAAGACTATCTGTTAAAGATGTTTCGTAATCATAATCTCTTACTAGCACAATAGACGATGTATCTGCACCAGGCGTAGATTGAGAAACATCTCTTAGTGTACCATCACTCCAATGATTATAGAATGCACCATTAGATGATAAATCTCCTTTTGGATCAAACGCAAGATATCCAAAACCAAATGACAGGAATGGTGAGAATATTGACTTTTCATTAATTATTTTTCCATTATCAAAATCTAACAATAAGTTTAAATCAATATTTGTAATATTTGATTCAAAATTTAAAAACACATTATCATCTAATTGGCTTTTAGAAATTTTACCAAACATCCCATTAACAGAAACTCCAAAAATGCTTCCTATTTTCTTTTCTAAATAAAAGCCATAAGCTGGTCTTGAATAAGTGTACATATTAGCGCCACCTACTCCTTTAACATCTCCTAAATAAGACAAAGCACCAACATGCAGTCCAATTGAAGGAACATATTTTAGGCCATCAGATTTTTTTTCTTGACTAAAAACCATTCCTACTATTAGGAATGTGATTGCGGATAATAAGGTAATTTTTTTCATAATTGTTAAATTATTGCGTTAGAGCAATAAAAATAAAACAAATATTCGGAATACCGAACTTTACAAACAGTTATTAACAGCTGTTAATAACTATCTTACCGACAAATCTATTATATATATAAAGGAATTACAGGTCTAAGACCTGCACTTATAAACCCGCAAATGTTAATAAACTAAAAATTTGGCTTTAGTAAATAATTACTATAGAAGTCATCAATGCATTTAACCGCATCGTCTACTGTATCTACAAGTTTAAACAAATCAAGGTCTTTAGTGTTAATATTGTCTTCTTTTTCGAGTACAGTTTTAGTTATCCAATCTACTAAACCTCCCCAATAATTTTTGCCAACAAGTACAATTGGAAATTTTCCAATTTTACCTGTTTGAATGAGAGTTAACGCTTCGAATAATTCATCAAAAGTCCCAAATCCACCAGGCAAAGCAATAAACCCTTGGGAATATTACATAAACATAACTTTTCTTACAAAGAAATAATCGAAATTAATTAGTTTATCTGAATCAATATATTGATTATCAAACTGTTCAAACGGCAACTCTATGTTTAAGCCTGCAGATCTACCGCCTGCGGCAGCAGCACCTTTATTTCCTGCCTCCATAATTCCAGGCCCTCCACCAGTTATTATTCCGTAGCCTTTTTCTGCTAATTTATAAGCAATCTCTTCTGCCATTTTAAAATATTGATTATCTGATTTGGTTCTAGCCGAACCGAAGATAGAAACACAAGGTCCAATTTTAGCCATCTTATCAAATCCCTCAACAAATTCCGCCATCACCTTAAAAATTATCCAAGAATCATTTGTCTTTATTTCATTCCAATCTTTTTCCTTGAACTTCTTTTTTATTTTTTTTTCATCTTCTGTCATAATCTTTTATTTTAATTCTTCTCGTAAATACTTAGCAGTATAACTCTCTTTACTACGTATTAATTGCTCAGGGGTTCCCTCCGAAACAATTCGTCCTCCTGCTAAACCAGCCTCTGGACCAATATCTACAATATGGTCAGCCACTTTAATAATATCCATATTATGTTCAATAATTAATACAGTATTTCCTAAATCTACCAACCTACCAATTACTCCTAAAAATACTTTTATATCATCAAAATGAAGCCCTGTTGATGGTTCATCTAAAATATAAAAAGTTTTTCCTGTTTGTTTTTTCGAAAGCTCTGTCGCCAACTTTACACGCTGTGCCTCTCCTCCTGACAGCGTAGTTGAAGGCTGCCCTAAATGTACATAACCTAACCCAACATCTTGTAAACTTTTTATTTTCCGAATAATCTCAGGAATATTCTCGAAAAAATCAACAGCTTGATTTATCGTTAAGTTTAGTACATCACTTATTGATTTTCCTTTATATCGAACTTCTAGCGTTTCTCTATTATATCTTTTTGAATTACAATCTGTACAGGCAACATAAACATCGGGTAAAAAATTCATCTCAATAGTTTTTACTCCGGCACCTTTACATGTTTCACACCTACCTCCTTTCACATTAAAAGAAAATCTACCTGGTTTATAACCTCTAATTTTTGCATCTGGTAAATTACTATATAACAATCTTATATCTGTAAAAACCCCTGTATACGTAGCTGGGTTAGATCTAGGAGTTCTTCCTATCGGAGATTGATCAATGTCAATAATTTTATCAATATGATCTAATCCTTTTACAGACTTATAAGGTAAAGGCTTTTTTACTGCCTTATAAACATGGTGATTTAATATTGGGTACAAGGTCTCATTTATTAATGTAGATTTTCCACTTCCAGAAACTCCAGTAACACATATTAGTTTTCCTAAAGGAATTTTTAAATTCACGCTTTGGAGATTATTCCCTGTAGCTCCTTTTAATTCAATGTATTCCCCATTTCCTTTTCTTCGTTTTTTAGGAACTGCTATCTCAATCTTACCACTTAAAAAGTTAGCTGTTTCTGTGTTGTTTTTTATAAAACTCTTAGGCTCTCCAGTTGAGACTATTTCCCCTCCATGCAACCCTGCTTTTGGTCCAATATCAATAATATAATCTGACGAAAGCATAATTTCTTTATCGTGTTCTACCACAATTATTGAATTACCAATATCTCTTAACTCTTTCAAAGAAGTAATTAGTTTCTGATTATCCCTCTGGTGCAAACCAATACTTGGTTCATCTAATATATAAAGCACATTGACCAATTGAGATCCAATTTGAGTGGCCAACCTTATTCGTTGAGCCTCTCCTCCAGACAAAGTTCTAGAACTTCTATTTAAAGATAAATAAGTTAATCCAACATCTAATAAAAATTTAACTCTTGTATTAATCTCTTTTAGCACCTCCTTAGCTATAATTTTTTGATTTTTAGATAATTTACCTTCTAGCGATGACGACCACTCATAAAGTGATTGTAAATCCATATTTGCAATTTCTGAAATTGACTTATCATCAATCTTAAAATACATTGCTTGTTTTTTCAATCTACTACCTTCACATACGGTACATTCAACTTTATTCATAAAATTATTCGCCCATCTTCCTATTGATTTGTTTTTATTTTCTTCAAACTGACGAATAATAATATTTACAATTCCTTCAAATTCAATGTTAAAATCTGAAGTAACTCCTGCAACTTCATGCTTTACAGTCAATGTTTCTGCTGATCCATTCAACAGACAATCTATTGCTTCATCTGTTATTTCTTTTATCGGAGTATTTAATGTGAATCCATATTTATCACCAATTGCTTCTATCTGCTTAAACGTCCAATTGTTTTTGTAATCACCCAGAGGAACAATTCCTCCTTTTTTAATTGTTGTATTTTGATTAGGAATAATTTTTTTAATGTCAATTTCTGAAACCAAGCCTAGTCCATTGCATTTTTTACATGCTCCATATGGTGAATTAAAAGAAAATAAATTAGGAGCTGGATCGTCATAAGATATGCCCGTTGTTGGACACATCAAGTTTTTACTTAATAAAGAGTATTTTTTTTCTTCAACATCAAAAACCATAATAGATCCTTTACCATGCTTCATTGCCACATTAACTGAATCTGAAATGCGTTTCTTATCTTCTTCTTTAACTTTAATCTGATCAATTACAATTTCAATATCATGTGTTTTGTACCGGTCTAACTTCATTTTAGGGGTTATACTCATTAGCTCTCCATTAACCCTAACTTTTACAAACCCTTGTTTTGATATTTGATTAAATAAATCTTGATAATGCCCTTTCCTTCCTTTAACAACCGGGGCTAAAACTATCAACTTCTTATCCTTATATTTTTCAACTATTAAATCTGTAATCTGAGAAACGGTATACTTTACCATTTTCTCTCCTGTGTTGTAAGAATATGCCTCTGATGCTCTAGCAAACAATAACCTGAAAAAATCATATATTTCAGTGATTGTTCCAACAGTAGACCTTGGGTTTTTACTAATCGTTTTTTGTTCTATTGCAATTACAGGACTTAAACCACTAATCTTGTCTACATCTGGGCGTTCCATTGTGCCTAAAAAATTTCTAGCGTATGCTGAAAACGTTTCTAAATACCTACGTTGACCTTCTGCATAAATGGTATCGAAAGCTAACGAAGATTTTCCACTCCCGCTCACACCTGTCATAACAACAAGTTTATTTCTTGGGATTTTTACAGAAATATTTTTAAGATTATGAACTCTTGAGCCTATTACCTCAATAAACTCTTCTTTATCATCAATCATCTATTGACTTATTGATGTTCTTTTTTGCTATTACAAACAAAACTCCAAAAACAATTAAAAAGTAAAGAATAAAAATAATTGTATATAAATGACTCCAAACTTTAATACTTGATATTATGTAAACAACGATAGCTGATGAAACAATTGAAATTAAGGCAATCACTGCTGCAACTTGTTTTTCTGATAATCCAAGGTAGGATAAATGATGGGTAGTATGATCTTTCCCTCCGACAAAAGGAGAATTACCCTTTCCTATTCTTTTAATCACAACAGTTGTTGTATCGACTATTGGAATAATAAAAGAAAGTAGTGGAATTAATAATTGCCTAGATATAGAAAGCTCTTCTGTTGTTACTGGGTTCCATAAATAATTAATACTTAACGCTGCTAATAATACTCCTAAGTATTGGCTTCCAGTATCTCCCATATACATTTTTGAAGGACTCCAATTAAAATATAAAAATCCTAACAATGCAGCTAACAATCCAATTGTAATAGTTGTCCCTACGCTATCCGTATCATTATTAATTAACATTAATAGTAAAATAGTAAAACTGATAACTATAGAAACAATAGTCGTTATCCCATCCATATTATCAAGCATATTAATAGAGTTCATCAATCCTACAACCCATAAAATAGTCAAAGAGTAATTAAGAATATTACTGTCAAATATGTCTATAAATGTTCCTGAATAGATAAGAATCACACCGCATAAAACTTGGGTTAAAAACTTTAATACCGGCCTTGTATTATAAGCATCATCAGACAATCCCATTAAAAAACCTAAAGACGTTGCTCCAACTATCCCAGTAAATTTAAAATCTATGTTACTTCCCGAATAAGAAAAGATAAATGAATGAAGAATAATAGATAATAAAAATATGATATAAAAAGTTAATCCGCCAAGAGCTGGCTTTACCTGATCACTCCACCTTATTACCGTTTCACTTTCATTTCTAATACCAAGAGTCTTAACAAACCTTAGCATTATATTATTTATCAATATTGAGAATAATAAAGCTCCTAAAAAAAATAATATGTGTTTCCATGACAACAACTATAGCTTAAAATGGTGTTATGAATTGATTAAAACTCTGTGCTTGCTCATCTTTTTCTGATAGCAGAGGATTATCAATTTCCCAATTGATATTTAGATCCTTATCATTCCATAATAGAGCATCTTCTGATCCTGTATTATAAAAGTTACTGCATTTATAAGAAAAAATAGTATTATCTTCTAACGTTAAAAACCCATGAGCAAATCCTTCTGGAATGTAAAACATTCTTTTATTGGCGCCAGATAACTTTGTAGCATAATGTTGACCATAAGTTTCCGAGTTTTTTCTTAGATCGACCGCTACATCTAACACGCTCCCTTGTACAACTTTAATTAATTTCGCTTGTGTGAATGGAGGTTTTTGAAAATGCAACCCTCGCAATACATTTTTTTGAGATAAGGATTGATTGTCTTGAACAAAAGAATCTTTTATTCCATTGTTGT
>JAESUI010000143.1 GCA_016763135.1 Flavobacteriales bacterium | reverse complement strand
TAAGGCAGAATCATAACAATCCATTGCTGCACCAACTGCTCCCCAAGCAATACCAAAACGAGCAGAATCTAAACAACCAAGGGGTGCGCCTAGTCCTGATTTTCCAGGTAAGAGATTTTCTTTAGGGATTTTTACATTATCAAATACTAACTCTCCAGTAATACTTGCTCTTAAGGACCATTTTCCATGTGTTTCGGGAGCAGTAAAACCTTCCATTCCTTTTTCTACTAATAATCCATGTATTCTTCCTTCTTCATTTTTTGCCCAAACTACTGCAACATCTGCAATAGGCGAATTTGTAATCCACATTTTAGCGCCATTTAATAAGTAATGGTCACCCATATCTTTAAAGTTGGTAATCATTCCACTCGGATTAGACCCATGATCTGGTTCTGTTAATCCGAAACAACCTATAAATTCTCCAGTAGCTAATTTAGGCAACCATTTTTTACGTTGTTCTTCATTGCCGTATTTCCATATAGGATACATTACTAACGAGCTCTGAACAGACGAAACTGAGCGTATTCCAGAATCACACCTTTCTAGTTCTTGCGTAATTAATCCATAGGAAATTTGGTCTAATCCTGCACCACCGTATTCAGTTGGAATATATGGTCCAAAACCACCAACTTCTCCTAAGCCAGGTATAATTTGAGAAGGAAACTCTGCTTTTTGGGCATATTCTTCAATAATGGGAGAGACTTCTTTTTTTACCCATGCTCTTACAGTATCTCGTATTAATATATGTTCTTCTGTTAAAAGCTCATCCATTAGGTAATAATCGGGAGCTTCAAATCTATCGTCTGCCATTTTATTCTGGTTCAAAATTAAGACGTAAAAGTATATATTATTCGTTAAGTTTGAAAGGCAAAAAAAGGAGTAGGAAGAATAAATGATTAGAAATGTTGATATAGAGAATGAAAATCTTCCTAATTGGCTATTTATTGTTCGTAAAATAAATATTTCACATCAAGATTATGATGAATCATCTGCACATCAACATAAATATTATCAGTTTTTATTTTTTGAAAAAGGAGGAGGGGTTCATATTATAGATGATCAAGAATATGAAGTTAAACCAAATTCTATTCATTTTATATCCCCCAATCATGTTCACTATTTAAAAATCACAAAAGCTACTAAGGGTTATGTTTGTATGTTTAAAAAAGAACTTTTTTTCATTAATAATGAAAGTGAAAATTTTTTGGAAGGGGTTGATTTATTGTCAAACTGGAATAAAAACCCCATTGTTGAATTTGATGACGTTAGATGCGAAGAGATGGTTTCAGTTATGGAATTACTTTGTGTTGAGTATGAAGAGCATCAAAATAGAAAGTATGAAGTGATATTAATGTTTTTAAAGGTTTTCTTAATTAAAGCTAGTCGTTTACATATTAGGAGCCAAAAAGTTTCTATTGGCTCTAAAGAAAGATTAATTGCTCAGTTTTTAGGCTTGGTAGAAAAAAACCATAATGCAGCGACTTTAATTAATTTTTATGCTCAGGAAATGGGGATTACTTCTGTTTATTTAAATAGAATTGTTAAAGAAAAGTATAATAAAAGTGTGAGTGATTTTATAAATGAAAAAACTATTTTAGAAGCAAAAAGAATATTACAATTTTCATCAGATTCTGTTAAAGAAATTGCTTTCCAATTAGGGTTTGAAGATCCTTCGTATTTTTCTCGATTTTTTAAGAATCATTCAGGATTTACACCTCTTTCTTATCGTAAAAAAGTACTTGAAAAATAATTATCCTAATGTTGTTTTGATTTGTCCTGTTTTGGAAATGGATAATGATTGTATATTTGTAGGTAGATATTAACATGTAAAAATAAATTATGGTAAAAAATATACTCTCATTAATTGGCTTAACCTTGTTTTTTGTTGTTGCAATAATTGCAACAACTTATTCAACAGGTGGCAATGAATCAGTTTATGCATTTTCTAGTGGTTCTCCTGGGGCTAGAACAAGTTCGCCTGCAGATGGTCAGACTTGTACAGGCTGTCATGGAGGAACTGTAAATTCAGGTGCAGGAGTAGCAACTATTACAGCACCGAGTCTTGCTACGGGTTATGTACCTGGGCAGACCTATACTATCACTGGCACTATTGTTCAAAATGCGATTAATAAATTTGGTTTTGAAATTACTGCTGAAAAAGATGTAGGCAATACAAAGATAGGAACAATTGTAATTACGGATGCAGTTAGAACTAAATTGGTAAATGCCAATAAAGCTGCTACCCATAATTCTGGTGGAACTGCTGCTTCTGGTACTAATTCATGGTCGTTTGACTGGATTGCTCCTGTTGCAGGAACAGGAAGTGTTACGTTTTATGGGGCTTTTAATTCTACAAATAGTAATGGGTCTACAAGTGGAGATAATATATATACCACTTCGCTTAATGTCGCTGAGAATACTGGGGTAGGTGTTGATGAAAATATTGTAGTATCAAGATTAGAAATTTATCCTAATCCAGCAATAAATTATTTTCAAATTTCACACACTGAAAAAATAAATGGAATTGAGATTTATAATTTAAGCGGAAAAAAAGTGATGGAAATTAATCAACCTCAAGATAAAATTAATATTGAATCGCTGCTATCTGGAGTTTATTTTGTTAAAATAAACGGTAATAATGGAGTTGTTGTAGAGAAATTAGTTATTAATAAAAGGTAATTTTTTTATAAAAGATTAATAAGAAAATTAGTAAGTTTGGTATGATATAAATCATAAAAACATTATTAATTATGAAAAACACTTTACTTATTATTTTAATTTTTATTTCAAGCATGCTATTAGCACAGACAAAAGTCTCTGTTACTGCATCTGGAGGATCTTTTACTTCTGCAAACATTACAATAAACATTGGAGACACTGTAGAGTGGACAAATGTTGGGGGAACACATAATGTAAATGGAACTCAAGCAACTTTCGCGTCTAACCCAGCATCTTTTGGAAATGCAATTGGGTCAGGATGGACTTATTCTTTTGTGTTTACTATTGCTGGAACCTACAATTATCAATGCGATGTTCATGCTCCTAATATGACTGGCACTGTAACTGTACAAATGCCTACCGGTGTGGAAGATCAAATAGTTACAGAAAATATTGGTTTTTATCCTAATCCAGCTTTAAACGATTTGTTTTTTACAGGATATGAGTCGATTGCTAATGTTGCTATATACTCATTAACTGGAGAGAAAGTATTAGAATCGAAATTAGTGGTAAACAAAATAGATATATCAATGTTAAGCTCTGGCTTATATTTTGTAAAGCTAACGACTGAAGAAGGGGATGTTACTAAAAAACTGATTGTTGAATAAAACTAATTGAAAATGAAAAACATTTTAATATTAACAGCAATTTTAATTATTACTTCTTGTGCAAATAATAAAGAGGAGTTGCCAAATCCAGAAACGCCTATTGTTATTACAGGTACACCTATAACTTATAATAATCATACGAAGAAATATTTTGATAACTATTGTATTGCATGTCATGCTGTTGGGCAAACTCAATCTTTTTGGCCACTAACGACTTATACTGAAGTAAGTGCTTTTACAGGTTCTAATGAATTAATTCAGAAAAGAGTTTTAGACTTTGGTAATATGCCTCCATCTGGATCAGTATCTGGTTTTTTAACTCTTGCAGAAAAAGATACCTTACAAATGTGGTTAGACCAAGGGGCTCCACAATAATTAATTAAAAAATAAATAGATATGAAAAAATATATATTACTATCAATCCTAGTAGGATTGTTTCAATTCTCATTTTCTCAAAATCTTTACAAAGCAACTTCTGGAGAAATTTCTTTTTTCTCAGAAACACCGTTAGAAAATATTGAAGCAATTAATAAAAAAGTTAAGGCGTTAATAAATACTAAAAATGGTGAATTAGCATTTATTGTTACTAATGTTGGCTTCCATTTTGAGAAGCCTTTAATGGAGGAACATTTCAATGAGAATTATATTGAAAGCGATAAGTATAAAGTGTCTATGTTTAAAGGTAAAATCGTTGAGAAAATTGATTATTCTGTAGATGGAACTTATCAGGTTACAGTAAAAGGCAAATTAAACCTTCATGGAGTAGAAAAAGAAAGAGAAATAAAAGGTGTGATTACGATTAAAGATGGGAAGATAAATGTGACGAGTGAGTTTGTTCTTAAATTATCAGATCATAAAATCAGAATTCCGAAAGTAGTAACAAAAAAAATTGCTGAAGAGGTGAAAATTAAGGTGAATTTAAATTTTGAACTTAAAAATTAAATTAAAGAATGAAGAACTTATTAATTATAATGTTGGTGTTGTTTTCTGTCAATTTATTTGCACAGGATGATTTAATGGACATGTTGGAAGATGAGACAGAAGCAGAGGCGTCCCCTGAAAAAGTAATGGCAACATTTAAAGGAATTAAACTAATTAATGCCCAAACAATTCAGACAACAAAAAAGAGAACATTGGAGTTTAGTATTACGCATCGTTTTGGTAATATGGATGTAAATGGTTCTACAGGAAAGCATACCCTTTATGGTTTAGAAAATGCATCTAATATTCGATTTTCATTCGATTATGGATTAACAGATAAGCTAAGTATTGGTTGGGGAAGAAGCAAGATGAATGAGCACATAGATGTTCATGCAAAATTTCGGTTTTTAGAACAAAAGAAGGGAGGAATGCCAATTTCTGCTGCATATTATGTGAATGCTGCTATTTCGCCTGTTTCTCGTCCTGATACTTTTGAGTTGGTTAACAGAATGTCTTATGTTCACCAATTAATTATTGCTTGTAAACTAAATAGATCAATTTCATTAGAAATTTTACCAACATTTGTACATCGTAATTTTGTTGACCAAACGATTCTTCATCCATCTAATGGTTCTGTAGATGAGAATGATATTTTTGCTTTAGGATTTGCTGGACGTTTTAAAATAACTAAAAGAATGGCTTTTGTAATAGATTATTTCTTGCCTTTTTCTGAGTTTAGAGATGCGGAAAACAATTTCTATAATGCTTTAGCTGTTGGTGTTGAAATTGAAACAGGAGGTCATGTGTTTCATATCAACGTTACAAATTCTGCTGGTATTATAGAGAACGATTTTATACCGTCCACTACAAGTAATTGGGGAGATGGCGAGTATAAATTAGGATTTAACATCTCAAGAGTATTCAGTTTTTAAATGAATCGGAAAAATTTTATTTCATCTTCGATTATAGCCTCAGCCGCAGCTTTTTTTGGCGCTAAGATAGTAGTAGGAGAAAACCCTTTAGAATCAAAAGAGAGCGTTAATACAAATCCAATAAAAGCAATTCAAGGTAAGCATGAAGAATTAATTATTTTAAACCCTAAACCATGGAATGCAGAAACACCTCCTCATCTTTTAGACGATAAAATAACTCCAGCAGATAGACTTTTTGTAAGGAACAATGGAATTATACCCAAAAATATTGATGTAAATAATTGGACATTAACCATTGAGGGGGAGTCTACTAAAACGAAAAAAACATATACTCTTAAAGAATTAAAATCAAAATTTAAGCATTATAGTTATCAGCTTACATTGGAATGCGGAGGTAATGGAAGGAAAGAATTTAGTCCTCCAGCCAAAGGGAATCAATGGGATTTAGGAGCTGTTGGTTGCCCAAAATGGACAGGGGTAAGGTTAAAAGATGTTTTGAATGATGCAGGAATGAAATCTGATGCAGTTTATATTGGTTATTATGGAAAAGATACCCACCTAACAGGAGATCTTGAAAAAGTTGTAATCTCAAGAGGTGTGCCGATCAAGAAAGCACTAGAAGATGAAGCTTTAATCGCATGGGCAATTAATGGAGAAGACTTACCCGTTATGAATGGTTATCCGCTTAGGTTAGTTTTTGGAGGTTGGCCTGCGTCAACATCGGGAAAATGGTTAAGTAAGATTGTTGTTCGAAATAAAATTCATGATGGACCTAAAATGGGAGGTTATTCATATAGAATTCCAAAATACCCAGTTGCTCCAGGAACTAAAGTTCCTGTGGAGGATATGAAAATTATTGAAGAAATGCCTGTAAAATCTTTAATAACATACCCTAAAACAGGAGCGTTAATAAAAGGGACGAAAATTTTTGAAGTAAGGGGGCATGCGTGGGCAGGAGATTTATCAATTAAAGATGTTTCTGTCTCATTAGATTTTGGTGTAACATGGAAAAAATGCAAATTATCTGAAGCTGTAAATAAAAATGCATGGCAACATTTTAATATTAAAGTATTCCTCCCTCAAAAGGGATATTATGAAATTTGGGCTAAAGCAATAGACAGTAATGGAGAAATGCAGCCTATGGTTGTGCCTAATTGGAACCCAAAAGGTTACCTGAATAATGCTTGCCATAGAATAGCTGTAAAACGAATTTAGATTGAATTTAGATCAAGAAGATTTAGAAAAGGAAACTGACCCATTTTTTCATATTGACGGGATTGTGAAGTGGGTTCGAATTGTTTTTATCATTATCCTAATTTCCCCTTTTGTACTTTACTTTACTGCTAAGATTGACATCGAAAAACAGGAAAAGATTGTAGAAATATCTGCAGAATCATTAATTGAAAATGGAATTGATTTAGAAAGTGGATTGATTGTAGATGAAGGTTATGAAGTCGTTAGAGGGACTTGTGGTGCTTGCCATTCTCTAAGTTTAGTAACACAGAATAGTGCAACAAGAGAAGGGTGGAAAGATGTCATTGTATGGATGCAGAAAACTCAAAAATTATGGGATTTAGGGGAAAGTGAAGTAGTTATTTTAGATTATTTAGAAAAAAATTATGCTCCAAAAGAGCAAGGAAGAAGAGCTTCTTTGAAAAATATTGAATGGTATGAATTGTAGAAATTATTTTAAACATTGTTTACTAGTATTTTTAATTGCCTTTTCTTTTAGTATTAGGGCTGAAGAAAGAGGTGTTAGTTTATTATCCATATCTGATTTCACTAAAATTATTGAAAATGATTCAGGATATGTGATCATTGATCTTAGGAAAAGTGACGATTTTAAAGAAAATCACATTCGAGGAGCATTAAACATTCAGAGATTTAATATCATTGATTCTACTCTGGCTTATGGAGGTATATTGGCTTCTAGGGAGTCTTTGGTGAAATTATTTTCTTTGTTAGGTGTTAAAAATTCTGATAAAATAATAATTTATGATAATAAAGGAGGATGTGAAGCTGCAAGACTTTGGTGGATTTTAAAAACTTACGGACATCAAAATACTGTTATATTAGATGGTGATTATTCTTCCTTATTAAATATGAGTAATTTAATCTCAAATGAAACTGTAAATAAAATAGCCTCTAACTATTTATTTCCTACTAATGAAAATTATGATTACTACGCTTCTATAGATGAGGTGAAAATTGCTATAGAAGATACTAATACAATTCTTCTTGATACTAGAACCATTGAGGAGTATTTAGGGAGCATTCAAAAGAACGGGGCTTATCGAAAAGGCAGAATTCCAACTAGTATTCATTTGGACTGGGCAAATTCCATCAATTATGATGGAAACAAAAAGTTTAAATCAATTAAAAATTTGGCCTATGACTTCAACAAAATAGGAGTAACCAAAGACAAAAAAATCATAGTCTATTGTCAATCTGGAGTCAGGTCAGCGCATACAACTTTTGTTTTGACTCAATTGTTAGGTTATCCTAATGTAAAAAATTATGATGGCTCTTGGATCGAATGGAGTTATAATAAATCCTTGCCAATTGATTCTGGAGAGGTAGTTTTAATTGCCGAAGTTGAGCCTTTACATAAAGTTAGTTACTCAGATTTGTTTTTTAGTTCTTTTGGATCTTATGCTAGCTATGTGTGGTCTGAAATCACCTTTCAAACCAATCCTTGGTATACCAATTATTTTTGGTTGCTAATTATTTTGTCAATTGTAGTTTGGTTGTTAGAACTAGCTTTTCCTTGGAGAAAAAACCAACCCATAATAAGAACTGATTTTTGGATAGATGCATTTTATATGTTTTTCAACTTTTTTATTTTCAACCTTGTAATTTTTATAGCATTTTCAGATTTAATCACTTATTTAGTTAATAATGCAATAGGATTAGAGCTCTCTAAAATTGCAATTATTAATTTGAAGGATTATTCAGAATGGTTACAGTTAATAATTTTCTTTGTTGCAACTGATTTTATTCAGTGGTTTACTCATGTTTTATTGCATCGTTTCCCTGTTTTGTGGAGGTTTCATAAAGTACACCATTCGGTTGAGGAAATGGGATTTGCTGCTCATTTGAGGTATCATTGGATGGAGAATGTGTTTTATACTCCAATGAAATATATCATGGTAATGCTAATAGGAGGATTTGCCCCAGAACAAGCTTTTATTGTTTATTATTTCGCTATTGCTATTGGACATATTAATCATGCAAACATTGGTATAAGTTACGGACCTTTAAAGTATGTTTTAAATAACCCTAAAATGCACATTTGGCATCATGCCTACGAACTTCCAACCAATCATTCTCATGGAATGAATTTCGGTATATCATTAAGCATATGGGATTATATTTTTAGAACTAATTATATCCCACATTCAGGTAGAGACATTAAACTAGGTTTTGAAAAAATTGAAGAGTTTCCAAAAACATTTTTTAGACAGCTGTATGCTGGATTTAAAGATTAATGTTTTTCTTTTAGTAAGAATATTGTGTTAAAGAAAGCAAAAAAGGTAATTCCAACTTGTGTTTCTAAAGTGTCTTCTGTTAGCATAGAAAGCAAAATAATACTGAAGAATGCTAAGTATAAATAATGATTATACATTTTATTTTTAAAAAATGGATAGAAGAGAGATAGCATTAGTATAAGCAACCCTAGAACTCCAAAAGTAACTGCGTAAGTGATGTATTGGTTGTGAGCTCTTAATCTATATCTCGGAAGTAATAAAGATTTTTCTTTTTCATATTGTTTGTCAAAGGCATCAGGAACATCACCAGTACCAACACCTAAAAATATGTTTTGTTTAAATATGCGATAGGCTGTTTTCCAATAAGCCCACCTCATAATAACAGAATGTCCATTATAATCTCTTCCTTGATTGTAATAGTCGAATTCCCAAATGATTTTATGGAGCCTTTTGTCAATATTATTCATGGAAAGGTATTTGTAATTTGAAACTCCTTTTTCAATTGCTTTTATTTCTTTTTCAGATAAATCTATAATTGCATCTGCATTTTTATACACCCCCTTAGAAGAAAGAAATCTAATTAAAGTAGTAGTTAGTTTTTGATCCTTTAAATCGTTTGCCTGAAATGGAATTTCACTTCTTTTTTTCCATTCTGTATGAATTTCTTTCCAAGCAATATTTTGCCAGACATAATACCCATTTTCTTTATCAAATTGCCTAACAGTAGATGTGTCATGAGCGTATGCCTCTCCACTTTTAGTATGTTCTAATATTTCTAATTGAACAATATTTTCGTTTTGATAGTAGTTGCTAATGTTGTTTTTTAAAGTGAAGCTAAACAAGACTATTAAGGCTAAAGAAGCAAAAAGAAAAGAATATTTTAGCCATGGATTTTTAGACCTAAGACTATATATAGAAAACATGAAAATAGAAGATAAAATAAGGATTACCACCCCTGTGAATAAACTTAAAATAAACAAAAAGCATATCAACCAACTAGCAATTGCGAGCCAAATAATTTTTATTCTTGTTGTTTTTTTAATCCAAAAATAATAAGCTGAACCAAAAATTGCCATACAGATTTCTAATCCAAATCTGATGTGAGAATTATATCGAGATAAAGCCCTTTTATCGATTATGGTTTCACTTGTACCGCCAAGCATTACAAAAACACTCCAAAAAGTTGCAAATAAAACTCCAGCAACATAGACTTTAAAAATTAATGAAAATTCTTTTTTTGTTATAGGAGAAAAACCAGAGATGTAAAAGGGTAAGAAGAATAAAGGAATCTTCCTTCTAATATCATCAATTGCATAATCAAAATTTGAAGTGTATAGAAGTCCGAATAAACTTAAAATGTATAGTGATGCTAATGCTAATGCTGTTTTGTTTTGAAAGAAAGAAATTAGCTTTTGTTTAATGCCTCCACTAAATAGCCATAATACTAAAAGACCATATTGACCAAGAGCTATAAGTGGTTTTGATAGAGAAAGGCCTATAGCAATGATGAAAAGACAGAGCAGGAATAAATTTCTTGTTTTAAAAATAGATTTATAATCTTCCAAAACGAAAAGGGTGTAGGTCTATTTATTTATTAGTTCCTGCTAAAATTGAATTATATAAATCTTTATTATTTAAGGTTTTGATGGCCTCTTCTAAAACAAGATCATGTTTTAATGAAATTTCAATCTGCCCTTTTTGATAATAATATCGAGATACTATTTCACTTTCAAGGATGTATTTTATTTCATCTTTAAATTTATATAAATCATCTTTTTTATTGTGATGTAATTTATTTTTTAATGCTTCATACTCTTTTTTAACATCTTCAAAGTACTTATCGTTTTTTGCTGCTTTTTCAAGTGTTATTAAAATATCTTCACTTTCTGTTGTGTATTCATAATCCTTACCAGAAAGATAATGTACGAAATTTTCATATTCTTCATCTGTTAGTGAAAACTCGTTGATTTTATTAATTGTTTCATGTTTTAATCGGTATTCTGTAGCGTAACTAAAAAATAAATTTTTAAATAATAAACTAGCAGAAATATCACTTAATAATTTACTGTCAATTTTAATATCTGGCGAAATACCTTGTCCATCAAAAACACTTCTTTTACTTTTTAATGTTTTAAATTCAGTAATTAATGAATCTGGAATTTCATCAACTTTTCCATCTTTATTTCTGTGTGAATAATCTAATTTTTGTATACACCTTCCACTGGGTGTGTAGTATTTAGCAACAGTTACTTTTAGTTTTGTGTTGTAGCTTAAATCTTTCACATGCTGTACTAGTCCTTTTCCAAAAGATAGAGAACCCAATATTACTGCTCTGTCATTGTCTTGCAATGAGCCAGATACAATTTCTGAAGCAGATGCAGAGCCTCCATTAACTAAAATTGCAAGAGGAATTTCTGTATCTATAGGCATAGATAACGCTTTATATTCTTGATCCCAAGATTTAATCTTGCCTCTGGTACTTACAACAGGTGTCCCTTTTTCGACAAATAAGTTAACGATGTTTACAGATTCTCTCAATAGACCACCTCCGTTTCCTCTTAAATCTAAAATAATTGCTTTAGCACCTTGTTGTTTTAAGTCATTTAGTGCAGTTTTCACTTCAGAACTTGCAGATGATGTGAAGCCAGTTAGTCTAATGTATCCAATACTATCACCTACCATTCCAGCATAAGGAACATCTTTAATTTTAACCTCTTCTCGGGTTACAATTTTTGTAAGAAGCCCATCTGTTCCAGGTCTTTCAATAATAATTTCAACAGTAGTTCCAGGTTGACCTAATAAGAAATCTCGAATTTCGCTTGAAGATTTCCCAACAGCTTCATTTCCATCAATTTTAATGATTTTATCACCAGCTCTTAAGCCTGCTTTAAACGCTCCAAACCCTTCATAAGGTTCAGAAATAACTACTTTATCTCCTTGCGTTTGAATTAAAGCTCCAATACCACCATATTGACCTGTTGTCATCATTCTGTAATCTTCCATCTTAGATTCTGGAATATAATTGGTGTATGGGTCAAGAGATTTCAACATGGCATCAATGCCAGTTTTCATTAATTCTCCAGGATCAGCATCATCAACGTAATAAATGTTTAATTCTCTAAAAAGGGTGGAAAAAATGTCAAGGTTTTTAGATACTTCAAAGTAACTGTCTGCAAAACCAAATGTAAAAATTGATGTTGTTGCAATGGATATAATTACAACTATTTTGGTGATTTGTTTTTTCATAATTTAATTTTCTTTTCTATCTGCAATATTTATTCCAACTTAAGGAACAGGGTCGTGTCCATGTCTTCCCCAAGGATGACAAGAGAAAATTCGTTTAAGAGAAAGCCATCCGCCTTTTAATGGACCATATTTATTAATGGCTTCAATACTGTATTGAGAACAACTTGGGGTATACCTGCAATTCTGACCCAGAATTGGAGAAATACTTAACTGGTAAATTCGAATAATAATAACAAATATTTTACTCACTAACCACTTCACTCAATTCAATTAAACGTGTTAAAAGTACTTTTATTTTATCTTCAATTTCTTTATACGGTAAAATTTGTTTTGAGGTATAAATGAACATTATATTTAATTCGGAGTTAGCATTTAATAGGTATGTTTTTAGTTCATTATTGTTTAATCGGTAAGCTTCTCTGACTCTTCTTTTAATTAAGTTTCTATTAACAGCTAGTTTGATATTTTTCTTTGAAACAGTTACTCCCATATTAACAGGGATACCTTCTAATTCAGGTTTAGAAATATAAATTACTCTAATAGGAAAAGCATTAATCGATTTTCCGTTACTAAAGAGTAAATCAATTGCTTTTTTACTTTTTAGTTTTTCGTTTTTAGCATATTTATTGTTTAATTCCATAACTATATGCAAATGTAATGGTTTAAAAACTTTCTTGTAATGTTAAGATTACCTTCCTAAGGTATTTTTAAGAAATGTGAGGTACGAATGTTTTCTTAAAAATTATAAGCCGTCCAAGCCCTTCGATATTTCTCAGGATAAACTCCACGCAGAATTTTAAAAGAGTTATTTGTCGTTTAACGATTAGCTATGAATAGTACGGTATTAAAAGCAGTAAACTCTCGGTTACGCACTTAGCCAATTTTTTTTTGTTGTAAAGACAAATCAAAAAGATTTGGCGGACTTAGTTAAAAACCACTAAAATTTGAGTTAAGCACCAAAACCCGTATTAATTATAGCCATTGTTAGCAAATGTTTTACTTCTTAATTTGTTCAATTATTAATTTACCGAATTTTAGTAACTCATCATCAGATGATAAACAAGATTCGTTTTCCACATTAATAGAAACAGAAACGTTACTCAATATTATAGCTAATTTAGTATCATTACCACTACCTATGCTTTCATAACCAATGTATGCATCATCTCCTAAATTATCAATTTGCTTTGTTTTAGCATAAAGTCTTTTTCCAGTTTTTTGAAAAGCTCCTTGTGTCAAAAGTTTATCCATTTCAATTTTCTCTGAGTCGTAGGTAGAATAATCCTTATGAACAATAACAACGCAAATTTTATCATCAGAAAACTGATATTGACATCTACCTTTAACAGACATATCATTCTTATATTCTGGATGTTGCTTTTCCGTAAAGCACGAAGATGAAAAGTCAATACCTTTAATAAATGAATCACAATCGCCATTTATTACATATACCTTGTCAGTATCTTGTTTCTCGATAATTGTCTCATTATGTGAATATTCTGGATCTGAATTATTAGCTTTTTTATTTGTATTTTCCCCACAAGAAACAAGTATGGAAAGCGATAATGCTAAAACTGTGTAAATTTTTTTCATTTTTTCTGATTGTTGATTTTAATATTTTCTAACGTCCTTGTCAGGAATGTTTTAATATTCTTTAATCCCGATAGCTATCGGG
>JAESUI010000142.1 GCA_016763135.1 Flavobacteriales bacterium | reverse complement strand
TACCACGTATGGAGCCTTTAGAATTGAAGTTAACATACAACCCTAAGGAACACACTCCAAAAACGTGTACGGTAGAGTTTTTAACCAATACCATTCCGAATAAGATTAGGATGGAGATTTTGATTGAGTAGTTACTACTCAATTACTCCGACACAGAAAGTAAAGTGACTTCAACCCCCTCTAGCCCATTTATTTTACAACAATCGATAGTAAGCCGAGTAACAAAATAGTAACACTTTCTTAGAATGAATAGGAAAATATTGGACAATAAAAAAGCCCACTCAGTTGAGTGGGCTTTTTTATTTAGTATTAACTACTAATTATTGAAAAACATCATCACCAAGCTTAGTGTTTTGATCTATAGAAATTACTTCCATATCAATAATTTGAGGTCCAGCAGTTTGCTTAATCTTATGTGGGTAATTAATTCCATCCACCACTTTGTAATCTGAATATTCAGATATAGATGTCATAGAACCACCACCAGCTTCTTCTGGCATTTCGGATACTTTCATAGATTTAACTTGTAAGCTAGTAGCAACATCATACCAATCAGTTGATTTGTCACCATTTTTATCAGTTACTTCAATCTTGTAAGCATCTTTTCCTGCTATTGGCTCAACACCTAATAAAGTATATTTATTACCATCAGATGCATAATTGATGTCATTAAACATAATTGAGTTGTCTTTCAATTCTTCTAACTCATCCCCCTCAATATCTTTTTCTCCTTGCATTCCACTCATTTTACCTTTAGTACCATCAAACGTTTGCTTTTGTATTACCATAGGTCCCATAGTAATAGTCATCGCATATTTGTTTGGTGCTTTATTGTAACGTGTAATACTAATAGCTTGACCTTGTACAGATGCACTCATTTTCATGGTCATGTCTTTAACTTTCTTTAATTTTTTATCTAAAGATTTTCCTGTAGGCATTCCATATTTTGCTTCAATAAATTTATCCAATACGTTTGCAGCAGTCATTCCTTCTGGTGCAACTTTTAAAGGCTCTACCCAGTTATTCCCATATGTATCATAAAAGCTTACTTTTTTATCAGCACTAAATGGAGCTGCTTTATCAGCTACAGCTTTATCACCAACAATTAAGATTAATGCATTATCTGGTTTAATGTATTTTTTAGCCATTGCTAAAACATCATCAACAGTAACTGCAGCAATTTGTTTTAAATAAGTTGCATAATAATCAGCTGGTAAGTTATATTTCTCAGTATTTATAGCAAATCGAGCTATAGTTTGTGGGTCTTGTAAAGTATAAGCAAAAGTACCAGTCATTTTATTTTTAATGCTCTGCAAATCTTCTTCAGTCACTTTTTCTGACACAATTCTATTTAACTCAGCCATAAATTCTACTAAAGCACTATCAGTTACTTCGTTTCTAACTTTTGCACTTGCATTAAAGCTACCTACTAATTCGTTAGCACTAATTCTAGAATAAGCTCCATAAGTAAAAGCTTTTGTTTCTCTTAAATTCATAAACAAACGGCCTGTCATTCCTCCACCTAAAATAGCATTCATTATTTTAGCCTTAAGTGCATCAGGACTGTTATGTTTTAAATTAATTGGATAGGTAATGTTAATTACAGATTGTGTTGAACCTTCTTTATGTACAAATGCAACTGTAGTTTTAGATGGAGCCATAGGCGTTCTGTATTTGTGTGTCGGAACATCTCCTTTTTTCCAAGCCCCAAAATATTTTTCAACATTTTTCTTTGCTTCTTCAAGAGTAATATCTCCTACTACTGCCATGTAAGCAACGTTAGGTCTAAAATAAGTAGTATAATATTCTTTACACTTAGCTAGTGTAATTTTATCTACTGTTTCTTCTGTAACAATTTCTCCATAAGGGTGTTTATTACCATACAACAAAGCAGATTTAACGTTTCCAGCTATTGCATCTGGGTTATCTTTTTCACTAGCTAAACCAGATTTTGTTTGTTTGATAATCTTATCTAACTCATCTTGTTTAAAATCAGCATTCATAATAACATCAGCCATAATTGCCAATAATTTATCTTGATGCTTTTTAAGAGATGCACCATATGCACCACTTGAATATGTACTTAAAGTAGCCCCAATAAAATCAATTTCTTCATCAATTTTCTGTTTGGTTCTATTGGTAGTTCCTCTACCCATCAACTCACCTGTTGTACTTACATAACCAGCCATATCTCCTTCTATTATAGGATCTACATCTAAGGTTAATGAATAAGCTACTTTCGGTAATTTATGGTTTTCAACCACAAATACTTTTAGTCCGTTTTCTAAGGTAAACGATTCTATTTTACCTAATTTAATTTCTGGTGCTGGGCCAGCTGCTGGCTTCTTACTTCTATCTAATTTCTGAGCAAATACCCCAGTAATTAATGTTAATGCACATACTATTGATACTATCTTTTTCATATCTATATTTTTCTTTATTTCTTTAATTAATAGTTAAAATTATTTTGCGCCATCTTTAGGCTTAGGCAAATAATGTAAAACTACTCTGTTGTCTTTTCTAAAATATTCTTTAGCTACTCGTTGAATATCTTCTCTAGTAACTTTCATGTATCTATCTATTTCAGTATTAATAAGATTTGCATCTCCGTAATAGATAAGGTAATTAGCTAAGCTTTCTGCAATACCTTCAACTTTAGAATTTTGAGAAATCATATCATTTTCAATCTGATTTTTTAATTTCTGGAATTCTTTTTCAGAAATTAATTCATTCTGTAACTTCTCTACTTCTGCATCAATAGCTGCTTCTAAATCTAGTATCTCCACTCCCATATTTGGAATGCCAAACATTAAAGCCATTCCTGGATCTTCTGATGGAAAAGGAAATGCACCAACAAATAATGCTTTTTCTTGTTCATCAACAATACTCTTTTGCAATCTTGAACTATTACCTTGTGATAACACTTGAGCTAACATGTCTACCGCATAAGCATCTGGAGTTCCTTGTGCAGGTGTATGGTAACCCATCATTACTGCTGGTAGTTGAATATTATCATAAACTGTATCTCTGATCTCTTTATGTTTAATAGGCTCAACAACAGTTGGTCTTCTCATTTCTTTAGCTCCCTTAGGAATTGAACCAAAATAAGTGTTTATCCATTTTTTTAACTCTTTCTTATCGAAATCACCTGCAATAGATAATGTTGCATTGTTAGGCACATAATACGTTTTGTAAAATTCTACAAACTCCTCAATCGTTGCTTCATTTAAATGATCTAAAGAACCAATTGGCACCCAATTGTATGAATGCTCAACAAAAGCTCTACTAAACATCTCTCTTAAAAAAGAACCATAAGGTTGATTATCTGACTGTCTGTACTCTTCTTTTACAACTTCTCTTTGAGTTTGAACTCCAATTGAATCCACTTTTAAGTGTAATAATCTTTCAGACTCCATCCATAAACCTAATTCTAATTGATTAGATGGTAAAATCTCAAAATAAAATGTTCTGTCAAAAGAAGTATTTGCATTTAAGATACCTCCATTAGAAGATACTGTTTTCATGTACTCACCTCTACCAATATTTTCAGACCCTTCAAACATTAAATGCTCAAAAAAGTGAGCAAAACCAGTTCTAGTTTTAACTTCATTTTTAGAACCAACATGGTAAAGTATCGTTACAGCAACTATTGGTGTTGAATGATCTTCATGTAAAATTACATTCATTCCATTTTTAAGTTTGTATTGCTCAAACTCTATTTTAGACTGTGCATTTGCGCTTATTAATCCAACACACAAGACAGCCGATATTAAAATTCTTTTCATACTATATATTTTTCTTAATTAGTGATGCGAATATATATATAATTAAAGTAGCTCCCTATGAGTTAATACACAAGTGGTAAAATATTAATACAAGTGGTTAAAACACTACAATATATTGCAACATTTTTAGTTACATTTGAAACCCAATAAAATGCACTGATTTAGTGACCTTAAATAAAATACTTTATATCATCATTTTGATGTTTGCTGCCTCTGGAGTTTATGCTCAAGAAACAGCTACAATATCTGGAACTCTTACTAACAATAAGGGTGAAGCATTAGAAAGTGCTAACATTGCTATTGTTGGCGTGGCTAATAGTGGTACTATCTCAGGAAAAAATGGAAAGTTCTCAATAAAAATTCCCGCTAACCAAGATGTGCAAATAGGTATAACCTATGTTGGTTACCCTGATATTATTAAAACATTTAATCTTTCTAAAGGTGAGAAAATTGAATTCTCACCCGTTATGAAGCAAACGGCAAAAGATATTGGAGAATACCGACATGAAGTAGAAGGAAATCGTGGTGATGATATGAAGAAAATAGAACCGCATTTGGTTACTAAATTTATAAGCACGTCTGGTAGTTTTGAAGCCATATTAAAAACCTTGCCTGGCGTTTCTTCAAACAATGAATTGAGCTCTCAATACTCTGTTAGAGGGGGTAATTTTGATGAAAATTTAGTTTATGTAAATGACATTCAAATTTACCGTCCGTTTTTAACACGAGCTGGCAGACAAGAAGGATTAAGTTTTATCAATTCTAATTTAGTGTCAGACATTAAATTTTCAGCGGGTGGTTTTGGCGCTAAATATGGAGATAAAATGTCATCTGTTTTAGATGTAACCTACAAAGAACCTGAAGGTTTTGGAGGGTCTTTTACAACAAGTTTACAAGGAGCAGCTGTTCATGTAGAAGGTGCAAGTAAAAACCACCGCTTTACACACTTAACTGGTATTCGTTACAAAACCAATCAATACATTTTACAAAGTTTAGATACAGATGGAGAATATCGCCCCTCTTTTTTAGACATTCAAACCTACTTTACTTATGATATAACCGAAAAATGGGAAATAGGTTTTTTAGGAAACATTGCTCAAAACAAGTACAAATTTATTCCAGATACACGACAAACAGAATTTGGAACTATAAATGAATCCTTACAATTAACGGTATTTTTTGATGGCCAAGAAGTAGATCAGTTTCAAACTTATTTTGGAGCAATTAGTAACACCTTTACTCCAAAAGAAGGAGTTGAACTTAAATTCATTACTTCAGCTTTTAGCACTATAGAGGATGAGAAATTTGACATAGAAGGAGCGTACAGAATTGATGAACTGGAACGAGATTTAGGTAGTGATGATTTTGGTGATATCAAGTTCAATAAAGGCGTTGGTTCTTTTATGGATCATGCAAGAAACAGATTAGATGCTTATGTCTTAAATGCTGAACATAAAGGAAAAAAATAGCTGGAAACCATACTACTTTTTGGGGTGTAAAATACCAACACGAATTTATTGAAGATAGAATTAGTGAATGGGGGTTTATAGACTCTACCGACTACTTTCTACCACAAGGAGCAGATTCTATTGGTTATATAGATCCTGCTGCACAAGGAGACCAATTATTAGAATTAAACGAATTACTAAAATCACAAGTAACATTAAACAGTAACCGTTATAGTGGCTACGGGCAACGTTCTTGGATTTGGGATAAAGATACTGTAAACTACACCTTTACTGCTGGAGTTAGGGGTGCTTATTGGGACTTAAACCAAGAGCTTATTATAAGTCCACGACTAGCATTTTCTATTGAACCAAATTGGGATAGAGATTATTTATTCAGACTTGCTGCAGGTGTTTATTACCAACCTCCTTTTTATAGAGAAATGCGAGATTTTGAAGGGAACATTAATCGTGATATAAAATCTCAACGTTCTTATCAAGCTGTTTTGGGTTCTGATTATAATTTTGAAGCTTGGGGAAGACCTTTTAAGTTCACAACAGAACTATATTACAAACACATGGAAAACATTATTCCTTATGAGGTGGACAATGTTAGGATACGTTATTTTGCAACCAACAATGCTAACGCTTATGCAACTGGTATAGATTTTAAAATTAATGGAGAATTTGTAAAAGGAGTTGAATCATGGTTTAGTATGTCTGTTATGAAAACACAAGAAGATTTAGTTGATGATTTTTACATAGAAGATTATAACAGTGATGGAGAAAAAATAGTCTCTGGATATACTACAAACAACACCATTGTTAGTAGTGACACTATTTACCCAGGTTGGATTCCAAGACCAACTGATCAACGTGTAAACTTCGCACTTTACTTTCAGGATTACATCCCTAAATTACCCAGCTTAAAAATGCACATTGCTTTGTATTACGCAACAGGATTACCTTTTGGCCCTTCAGACAACCATGACAGGTATAAAGCCACATTAAGAATACCCGCTTACCGAAGAGTAGATATGGGCTTCTCTTACCTTTTAAAAGATGAGAACAAACATGGGAAAAGTAAAATCATTGGAGGCTTTAAAAATATATGGGTAAGCTTAGAGGTATTTAACTTGTTACAGATTAACAACGTAATCTCTTACTTATGGATTAAAGATGTTACCAAAAGAACTTATGCTGTACCTAACTATTTAACCTCAAGACAACTTAACTTGAAATTTCATTTTGAGTTTTAGGTAATTCTTCCTACAACTTTACTATTAAAATTCTTTAGTCTCGATATATAACCGTATTCTGTTGAAAAAGATCAGGCACTTCACCACATTTATAATAGTTGATACCAAAATTTAAACTTCTATGATTTTTAACATTATCTTCTACTGCTTCTATCAAATCCTGACATTCGCTAAAATATTTTTTCACTAACTGAGAAACATCTTCTTTTTCTACCCCACCCTCAATAATATTATAATCTCTATCATAAATATAACATTTATTAACAGCTGGCTTAGAACTATAACCCACCCAAGTTCCAGCTAATATATATTTATCATTAAAGGATAAAACTTGCATCATATATTTTCTTTTAGTATTCACATTTAATTTTATATATAATCTATCATTATTAACAATTAATTTAAACTTACTTGTATTAGAAGCCTTATAACCACCTATTTTTTGTTCTTTTAATTGATAATTAAATTTCCCTCTACTATTTAAAGCTGCTGGACTTGCAAACATTATTTTTTCACCTTCGTTTGTAATTCCAAAACTTTTCGATTTATCATCAGCTACTTCTTTTTCTTCTTCATTATCAATATTTTCTTGACTTTCACTAATAATACTCTCTACTTTATTTGTTATTAAGTCGGGTGCATTACCACAATTATAGTAGTTAATTCCTGTAGCAATTGGAGTAGCATCGAAAATATTTTTAGAAATAGCTTCTATCAAACCTGGGCATTCGATAAAATACTTCCCAATAGTCTCATCAAACAGTTTTTTATACCTTCCTGATACATCTTTGTTATATATATTATAATATTTTGCTTTTACAACCGAATTCAAATTTCTGTCATTCAAAACTATAGTTTTATCCCCCACATAAGCTCCAAGTATATATTTATCATTAAAAGCAACAACCCTGTACAAGTCATCCTTCTTTGTATCCTTCGCAAACCTTAAAAAATAAGTTCCACTTACATGTAACATTTTTGTATGCCTATGTTTTGCACCTTTCCGCTTTCCTTCATCATTAATATAATAAATAAATGAAGGATCAACAGTAACTTTATCTCCATAAATTATAATTGAATCTCCATCCATTGTAATTATGTAATTCCCATCATTGGTTTGAGCATAACTCCCTGTACTAAAACAGAAAATTAAAATAATCCCGAAAATGATTTTTGTTGTAATAGATTTCATATAATGCATTTTAGAATGATAATTATATTATTAAAGTTGAAAACGAATACCCAATGAAGCTCCAATTACTGTTGGTATATTAATTTCTACAGCTTCTGACATGCCAATTTTCAGAGCCGTAAATCGAGCATTTCCTTCAATATATAATTTAACATATTCAACGACATCTATGTCATACCCTTGACCACCTTTCATACTAAAGTATTTAAAAGTGCTTTGGCTTGCTATTCCAGATGTAGGTTCAAATACATAATTACTACCATCATAATTACCATAATCAAAAGATGTTTTTCTTTTTGTTAAATTGAATCCAAATCCAATAAGAAAATATAAACCGCCATCCAAAGTATTAGAAGCAGATAAAAAATATTGCTTATAATCAAATCCTATCAAGTATGAATTTGCTTTTATATCAGCATCAACCTGAATGGAAGCTGGGTCTATTCCAGGTAATATTGCATATGCTCCATATTGGTCTTTAAAACTACCT
>JAESUI010000141.1 GCA_016763135.1 Flavobacteriales bacterium | reverse complement strand
CTTATGCAGCCATGAGATGCTGGCTGCCCAATAAGCCCCTCTTCTGGAGTGCCATGTATGTAGATGTATCTGTTGTATGAGTCTATGTTTCTCCCTCTATTGATGCCTGGTTCTTCCCCCTGTAACCACATTATGCGAGAGGTAACATAATCGTGTTTGGCATTCTTTTTTTCAGTATAAATCGTTGCAATTTTACCATCGTAAACCCTAGAAATCATTATTCCTCCATAAGGAACATCAGCCCCTATTTTTCTTTTAATCGTATGCAATCCTGGAGGAGTTTTATACGTATTTTGTTTACTCCCTATGCCATTTTTTGAAGTGGATATAGGGTATTTTCTAATGGTAGAATCATTTTTTATAAGGTAAAGACGTTGGTGTTTAACCGAAACATACATGTATTTTTCAAACGATCTATTCTTATATTTTAATTTTAAATATTCTGATAAAAAATTGGCAATGGTTTCGTTAGAAGGTTCTACTTTGGTTATTTTGATGACCTCAGGCAATTCAATTTTATGATCTATTGCTCTTTTATTGGAATTACAAGAAAAAAGGATGCTCGCAATTAACCCAACTAAAATGAAATTTCTGAATGTGCTACCAGTCATCACTTTTTGTCATTTTGCATTTTAAGCATTAGGCTGTAAAAATGTTGGGAAAAAAAGTTTTAAAAGGAACACTTAATAGCTCCTTTTTACCAATATATTTATGGTTTTTAGTTGATTTTAATGCAGTTATAAATTTCCGGGCAAATACGCCAGTCTTCATTCCATTTTCCATTGCAGGGCTGTTTTTATTAACCAATTTCCCATCTCCAGTAACGGAATTTATCGCCACATTGGTATTGATGAACCCTGGGGAAACGATAAGCACGCTAATATTATCTTCTTTTAATTCTAGCCTGAATGAATCGTAAAAACCATATAGTGCATGCTTGGAGGCTGAATAAGTACTTAAGTCAGGTAACCCAAATTTTCCAATAATACTCGCAATAACAGCTATTTTTCCAGATTTTTGTTGTTGCATAATTCGGGCAACAGCTTTTGATAATGCAACATTCCCAAAATAATTAATGTCCATTATTTTTCTTTCAATAGCTGCATCGGTTGCTAGTGCAAAACTTTTTTGGCTAATCCCTCCATTATTGATTAAAATATCAATACGGTTAAACTTTTCCATTACCGCTTTTACCCATTCATCGGTATGTTGATGTTGCTCTAAATCAATAGGCAGCACAAGTACATCTTGATCAGCTAAAGAAATGTTACTGCGAACCCTGTTTAATTCCTCCAGTCTTCTGGATGAAATCACTAATTTACAGCCTTCTTTTGCTAGCGCATAGGTAATCGCTTCACCTATTCCAGAAGATGCCCCTGTAATCCATATAACCTTTCCTGATAAATCCATTTGGCTAAGATATCAATAGCGTTTACAACTTTTTAATACCTTATTTCGACTTTTTAACGTTCAATTCTTTAAAACATGGAAATTTGACGATTTAAATAAAAATATTTTTTTTGAATATTGTCTGTCTGTGAATGAAAAAAGTCTATTTTTGCAGACCGAATTTAACGGATAAAATTATAAAGCGATGAAACGTACATTTCAACCATCAAAAAGAAAAAGAAAAAACAAGCACGGCTTTAGAAGCAGAATGGAAACTGTTAATGGGAGAAAAGTGTTGAATAGAAGAAGAGCTAAAGGAAGGAAGAAAATATCTGTTTCTGACGAACCAAGACATAAAAAATAATGATATAATTATCAAAAATTAAAAGGGATGCAATTTGCATCCCTTTTTTTTGAACAAAATTTTAAATACTGTTGAAAAGTTACTTTAGAAATTAACTTGATTTGAAGTAATTTCGTACGAGTTTAAAAGACATAAAATATGCCAAGAGATAATAGCATTAAACACGTTTTAATTATAGGTAGCGGTCCCATTATTATTGGACAAGCATGTGAATTTGATTATTCAGGATCTCAAGCATCTCGCTCATTAAGAGAAGAAGGAATTATTGTTTCTTTAATAAACTCAAATCCGGCAACAATAATGACGGATGAAGTTACTGCTGATAATGTTTATTTATTGCCATTAGAGAGTGATTCTATTGTCAAGATTTTAGAAGATCATCCAGATATTGATGCTGTATTGCCATCTATGGGTGGGCAAACGGCTTTAAACCTATCTATCGAGTGTGAAGAAATTGGCATATGGAAAGACCATGGAGTAAGAATGATTGGTGTTGACACGAAAGCGATAGAAATTACTGAAGATAGAGAGTTATTCCGCCAGAAAATGGAAGAAATTGGAGTAGGAATGGCTCCATCAGAAACAGCAAAATCATATTTAGAAGGGAAGGAAATAGCACAGCGAATTGGATTTCCATTAGTTATTCGTCCATCGTTTACTTTAGGCGGAACAGGTGGTGCTGTAATTTATGATCCAGAAAAATATGAAGAGGCCTTACATATAGGACTAAAAGCATCTCCTATTCATCAAGTAATGATTGATAAAGCGGTAATTGGCTGGAAAGAATATGAATTAGAATTATTGAGAGATAGTAATGATAATGTAGTTATCATTTGTTCGATAGAGAATTTTGATCCAATGGGGATTCATACTGGAGATTCAATTACTGTTGCTCCAGCAATGACTTTATCGGATACTACTTTTCAAAAAATGAGAGATTTATCAATTAAGATGATTCGTTCCATTGGAAATTTTTCAGGAGGTTGTAATGTTCAGTTTGCAGTAAGTAATGATGAAAGAGAAGAAATTATTGCAATTGAAATTAACCCAAGAGTTTCTCGTTCATCGGCATTAGCATCTAAAGCAACAGGCTATCCTATTGCAAAAATATCAGCTAAATTAGCTATCGGTTATACGTTGGATGAATTAAAAAATCCAATTACAGGTAATACTTCAGCTTTATTTGAGCCAACATTAGATTACGTAATTGTAAAAGTTCCTCGTTTTAACTTTGATAAATTCAAAGGAGCTGAACGAAGGTTAGGATTCTCTATGAAATCTGTTGGAGAGGCAATGGGAATTGGTAGATGTTTTCAAGAAGCATTACAAAAAGCTTGTCAAAGTTTAGAAATAAATAGAAATGGGTTAGGAGCTGATGGTAAAGAATTAACGAACCAAGATGAAATATTACATAGTTTAGAAAATCCAAGTTGGGATAGATTGTTCCATGTTTATGATGCAATTAAACTGGGAATACCATTTAAAACGATATACGAAAAAACAAAAATTGATCATTGGTTTTTAAGACAGATTGAAGATTCGGTTAAGCTTGAAAGAAGAATTGAAAAGTTTACACTGGATACGCTTCCAAAAGAATTAATGAAAGAGGCGAAACAAAAAGGGTTAGCAGATAGACAAGTAGCTCATTTATTGAAATGTTTAGAAAGTGAGGTCTATGAGAAAAGGGAGGGGATGAATATAAAACGAGTATTTAAACAAGTTGATACCTGTGCGGCTGAATTCCCTGCAGAAACACCTTATTATTACTCTACTTTTGAAGAAGAAAACGAATCCGTTGTTTCGGATAAAAAATCAATTGTTGTTTTAGGTT
>JAESUI010000140.1 GCA_016763135.1 Flavobacteriales bacterium | reverse complement strand
TATTGAAATAGAATAATTAAGGATTTGTTTTAGTCTAGTTAAGATTTCAACAATTCTAATTGCCTCTCACTCTCCTCCCAATCTTTCATCGCTTGGTCTAATCTCTTTTTAACATTCGTGTATTCTCCCATTAAATCATCAGAATAAGCTGTTGGATCTAATAATTTCTGGTTCATTTCTTCCACTTTAGTTTCCAAATCTCCTATCTGTTTTTCTAACTTACTAACCTTGTTTTGAGTTTTTCTAATGTCTCTATCTTTTTGCTTTCGTTCTTCATAAGTCAACTTATTGTCTGAAGAAAATTTTTGCTTTTTCTCTACAACTTTTTCTTTATGCTCAAACTCTTTTATGGTTTTTGCTTTTTTAGTTTCTAAGAACTCATAAACCCCACCCAAAAATTGTTTTACATTCCCATTACTAAACTCATACATTTCTGAAGTTAGTCCATCCAAGAAATCCCTATCGTGAGAAATTACAATCAAAGTACCATCATAGTTCATCAACGCTTTCTTTAATACATCCTTAGACCGGATATCTAAGTGGTTAGTAGGCTCATCCAAAACAAGCAGATTTGCTGGTTCTAACAATAATTTACATAATGCAACTCTTGCTCTTTCTCCCCCAGATAATACTTTAATTTTTTTGCCAATTTCCTCTTCACCAAACATAAAAGAACCTAATAAACTCCTTACTCTTTTACGAATTTCACCGTGCGCAGCTCCATCAATAGTCTGAAAAACAGTCTTTTCCTTATCTAATTCTTCAGCTTGGTTTTGGGCAAAATAAGCCATCTCAACGTTGTGCCCTGTTTTTAATTCTCCTTCATGCTCTATTTCTCCAACGAGAGCTCTAATCATTGTTGTTTTCCCTTCTCCATTCTTACCAACAAAAGCTATTTTCTTTCACCTCTCAATAAAAAAATCAACACCACTAAACACTCTATTATCACCAAAAGCCTTTCCAACATCATGAGCTTCCACAGCTACTTTTCCTGATCGAGGTGCTGGCTGAAAAGAAAACTGCATTGAAGTATTGTCTTCTTCCTCAATTTCAATCCTATCTAATCTATTTAGTTGCTTTATTCTACTTTGAACCTGTACAGCTTTTGATGCCTTTGATCTAAAACGCTCAATAAATTTCTCAGTATCCTGAATTTGTTTTTGTTGGTTATTATAAGCAGCCAATTGTTGATCTCTACGCTCTTGCCGTTGATCTAAATATTTTGAATAATATGTTTTATAATCATAAATCTTCCCTAAAGAAATTTCTATGGTTCGGTTAGTAACACTATCTAAAAATGCTTTATCGTGAGAAACCAATACCACTCCACCATTGTAAACTTTTAAAAAATCTTCTAACCATTGAATAGATTCAATGTCTAGATGATTGGTTGGCTCATCTAATAATAAAACATCAGCATTAGAAAGTAATATTTTTGCTAACTCAATTCTCATTCTCCAACCACCACTAAACTCATCAGTTAATCGTTCAAAATCTCTATCTAAAAAACCTAGTCCTTTTAAAATAACTTCAATATTTGCCTCAACATTAAACCCTCCTAGCAACTGTAAACGCTCATTGTAATCATTGAGGTTATTCAATAATTCCATGTAGCCATCTGATTCATAGTCTTCTCTTGTAGCTAATTGATGATTAATCTCATCTATGCTATCATTAATTTCATTTACTTCTTTAAAAACAGATTTGGCTTCTGCCATTACTGTTTTACCATGAACAAAATCCATATCTTGAGGTAAATAACCTACTCTATACCCTGCAGGGAATGATATATTCCCTCCATTAGAATCTTCTTCTCCAGCAATAATTTTAAGTAATGTAGATTTTCCTGCGCCATTCTTTCCAACCAGCCCTATTCTATCACTATCATTAATAATAAATGAAATCTTATTGAACAAATAACGTTCTCCAAAATTTACCGTCAACTCATTAATTCCAACCATGCCGCAAAACTAATTAAATTGAAGTGATTTTATCACCAAATAATATTGATGAAATAAATATCTTTGCAACCTATTAAACAAGGTATATGTCGCATAATTCCACCATAGTTAGTACTGTCGCATTAAAATGTCCTAAATGCCATGAAGGAAATTTATTCGTAAATAAAAACGTTTATCAATACAAACGATTTTTCGATATGCCTAACAACTGTCCTAAATGCAATCAAGATTTTCAAATAGAAACTGGCTTTTATTTAGGAGCCATGTTTGTTAGTTATGGTTTAACCATTGGATTAAACATAGGTATTTTTGTTGCTTTTGTGATTTTTGATGCCTATGAATTAGTTCCATTTTTAATTGCTTCTGGTGCATCATTAATTGTAACTGTACCTTATATCACTAAAGTTTCTCGTTCCATTTGGATTACGTTAAACATTAATTACGATCCAAAAGCTATCGAAAATTATGAAGCATAATATATCCATTACCAAAACTGCCACCTACCATACTTTAGGAGATGTTTCATCTGCTAAAACGATATGGTTTGTATTACATGGATATGGCTATTCTGCAGCGCATTTCATCACTAAATTCGAACCCATTCTAAATGAGGATATAGCCATAATAGCACCAGAAGGACTCTCTAAGTTCTATTTAAATGGGGTTGGTTTTGATGGTAAAGTTGGCGCAAGTTGGATGACAAAAGATGATCGAGAAAATGAGATAAAAGATTATGTGAATTATCTCAACCAACTATATAAAGTAATCATATCAAAAAATTCCTGTGCAGATTTAAAAATAAATATTCTCGGGTTTTCTCAAGGTGGAGCAACAGCAAGCAGATGGATTGCTAATGGTCAACTCAAATGTAATAATTTTATTTTGTGGTGCAGTGTTTTCCCTGATGACATGAATTTTGAAACCATATCTAACATAAACACCTATTTTCTATATGGAGATAATGATAAATATGTTACTGAAGACAGAGTCGCAAAACAACGCGAACTCATCAATAATTCTGGAATAGGAATTAAAACAACTGTTTTTAAAGGAAAACATGACGTACCAGAAGCGGTTTTAGTGGAACAAGCTTTAGTTAATGACTGGTAGTGCTTTTAGAATTTCTGCCTCATCAATTTCCTCCATGCATTTAAAATGACCTTTAGGACATTTATCATATCCTAATTTAGAACATGGCCTGCATTTTAAATTGTTATTTTCTACAATAACATATTTCTCAGGATTCTTAGAATAATAAGGATACATGCCAAAAGCAGGAATTGTATTACCCCAAACAGATACTATATTAACACCAAGTGCTACACCAATGTGCATTAATCCAGTATCGTGTGTTATTAACGATTTACTTTGTTGAACCAAGGATGCAGATTGGTTGATAGAATATTTTCCACAAGCATTGTAAATCATTTCTCCGACAGCTGCCTGGATTTCATTTGCAATTCCTCCGTCCTCTTTCCCTCCAAGCAACACAACTGGTTGGTTCATTTTTTTGCATATCGAAATTATTTTATTGGTTGGCAACCTTTTAGTAGCATGCTGAGCACCTATAGCAAAAGCAATATATCCCTTTTGATGTGTTAAAGGAAGTTCTGAAAAATCCACTTTTTCATTGTCTGCAATAAAATATTCTAGTCCTTTATTATCATTTTCAATTCCTAAAACTTTCACGGCTTTCATATATCTATCTACAATATGAATGTTAGGGAGCTTATTAATTTTAAAGGTTGTCAATAACCACTTTTGGTAATTGACCTTATCAAAAGTAAACGAAATACATTTTAAACTCTTTATGACTCTTTTAGAGCGCAAGTTTTTATGTAAATCAACAATGTAATCGAATTGTTCTTTTTGAAGTTCATCAACTATCTCATTGGTGCTTTTTTCAATGGTATGGATTTTAGAAATATGAGGATTATGTTCAATAACACTTTTATAAATCTTTTTAGTGATATAATGTATTTCTACATCTCCTTCAACTTGTTCTTTCAAACATCTAACAACAGGAGATGTTAAAACAATATCTCCAATTGAACTGAACCGAATAATTAATATTTTCACTTTATTGCCATTCACGTAACAAATATAGATAACGCAAAGGAAAAGAGGATATTTTCTTACTTTTACTTCCCTAAATAAAAAGAATGAAAGAATTAATTGAAGATTTTACAAAACACATTACTGAGTCTATAAATATTAGTACCTCAACCTCTTTAAATCCTTTTACTGGGCAACTAGAAAATGTGCTAATCTGCGGATTAGGTGGTTCAGGAATTGGAGGTTCTATTATCTCTCAAGTAGTTGCAAATGATTCCAATTGTCCAATTACGATTAATAAAGATTATAAAATCCCTGCTTTTGTAAATGAAAATACACTGGTTATTTGCTGTTCATATTCAGGAAATACCGAGGAAAGCTTAGAGATGCTCGAACAAGCTGAAGCTAAAAATGCTACAATTGCTTGTGTAACTTCTGGTGGAAAACTAATGGAAATTGCTCAAGCAAAAAACTACAATCACATTGTTATTCCTGGCGGACATCCACCAAGAGCAGCATTTGGATTGGCTTTTCCTCCATTGTTCTTTATCTTAAAAAATTACAACATTATTAGTGAAGATTATGTTGCTCAATTTAATAATGCTGTAAATACTATTAATACTGAAGAGTCAAACATCATTACTGAAGCAAAAACAATTACAGAAAAATTAATGAATAAAATTCCAGTTATTTATTCTGATGCTAATTATGAAGGTGTTGCTATAAGATTTCGTCAACAAATAAATGAAAATGCTAAAATGTTGTGTTGGCACCATGTAATTCCAGAAATGAACCACAATGAATTGGTGGGTTGGACAACAAAAAATGAAGACTTAGCTGTTGTTATTTTTAGAAACGATGATGATTATTTCAGAACTCAAAAGAGAATGGAAGTGAACAAAACTGTTTTTGAAAAGTACACTTCAACCATCATTGAAATTTACTCTAAAGGAAATTCTCGTTTAGAAAAAGCCTTATACTTAGTTCATTTAGGTGATTGGATATCATACCTTATTGCTGATAAAAAAGGAATTGATGTTACTGAAGTTGATGTAATAACTCAGCTAAAAAATGAGTTAGCAAAAATCTGATGTGGCGAATCGCCACAGATAATTATTGATATAGATGGAGAAAATTCTTTTTCAAGATTTAGGATTAATCGATTACAAAGAAGCTTGGGATTTTCAAGAAAAACTTTTTAAAGCAAATGTTGATGCTAAAATTGAAAACCGTAGAGCAGAAAAAACAGTAACCGAAACAATTAACCATTTTATTTTTTGCGAACACCCTCATGTCTATACTTTAGGGAAAAGTGGTGATGAAAGTAATTTACTACTCTCAGAAAACTTACTTAAACAAAAGGGAGCTACATATTATAAAATAAATAGAGGTGGAGATATTACCTATCATGGCCCTGGTCAAATAGTTGGCTATCCTATTTTAGATTTAGATAAATTCTTTACAGACATTCATAAATACCTCCGTTTCTTAGAGGAAATGATTATCCTAACCCTAGCAGAATATGGTATTAAAGCTGGAAGATATGAAGGTTTTACTGGTGTTTGGTTAGATGCTGATAATCCAGCTAAAGCACGTAAAATTTCTGCTATGGGCGTTCGGTCTAGTCGATGGGTTACTATGCGCGGATTTGCATTTAACATTAATACCGATTTAGATTACTTCAATAACATTGTCCCATGCGGGATAACAGACAAGCAAGTCACTTCATTAGAAAAGGAACTTAATCGGGAAATTGACGTAAACGAGGTAAAAGAAAAATTAAAAAAGCACTTCGCTCAGCTTTTTGAAGCTGAATTTATTTAACTCCATGAAACTTTTAAAACGATTTCTTCTCGGACTAATACTAATTTTAGCTCTAACCTCAACAATCATTGTTGTAACAGGACACTCACACTTATTTAAAGCAGTAGCTTCCACTTATCTGATTGGCAGAACTGGACCTAGTATTGATGAACATGCTATTTTTGAAAGTAGAACTGTTGATGTTGGTGAGCACCAGCCATGGGGAACAGGAGAACATTACAATAAAATTTATGACAATGATTTACTATCTGAAATTGAAAAATTTAATCCTGCAGCTTTCTTAGTCGTAAAACATGATAAAATTGTTTACGAAAAATATTGGGGAGATTACAATGAAAATTCTTTAACCAACTCCTTTTCTGTTGCCAAGACGTTTATTGGTTTATTAATTGGAATTGCCATTGATGAAGGAAAAATTAATAGTATTGATGATCCTGTTGGAAATTATTTACCTCAATACAAAGATAATCCTGAGTTAACCATTAAACACCTACTCACCATGAGCTCTGGAATTAATTTTGACGAAAGCTATAAAAGCCCTTTTGGACATATGGCAAAAGCTTATTACGGAACTGACATTAAAGAATTAAATGAGGACTATTCTGTAACTGATACCCCTGGCGAAACGTGGAAATACTTAGGAGGAAATACTATCATCCTTTCTTTTATTTTAGAAAAGGTTACTGGAACAACCATTGCTGAATATATGAGCCAAAAAGTTTGGCAACCTATTGGAGCTAAAAATGCTGCTCTATGGAGTTTGGATGAAAAAGATGGAAGAGAAAAAGCCTACTGCTGTTTTTACTCTAATGCAAGAGATTTTGCTCGTATTGGGAAGCTCTATTTAAATGGCGGGATTTGGAACAAAAGGAGAATTGTATCTCAACAGTATATTGATGCAACTACTTGCTCAGCTTATGAGCTAAAAGATAAAAGTGGCATGCCGGTAGATTTTTACGGTTACCAAATGTGGATGACTTATTATAAAGACATGGATATTTTTTATGCTAGAGGTATACAAGGCCAATTTATTATTGTTATACCAGATAGGAAAATTGTAATTGTAAGATTAGGGCACGAAAGAGGTCCAAATTTACCCAACTACCACCCTAGTGATTTTTATACCTACATCGATTTTGCGTTAAAGCAATAACTTTTTTTAAATTATATCAATGCTTAAAATACCAAACGCACCTAGTTCAATCAAAAAAGGTTTTGCTTTAAAAATGCTTTTAGATAAAGAAGCAGTAAGTCAATTGGGAGAAAACTTACAAACCGTTCACAAACAATTTAATAAGACAGCTTTTATTGAGAGTACAATGAAAGGTATTGAAGAATTAAGCCTTACAGAAAGGAGTAAGCATATTGCTGAATCAATGAGAAAGCATTTACCTGACACTTATGCTGATGCAATTGAAATTATAATAAATTCATTGACTCCTCCTTTAGAAAAAACAGAAGGAAATGGTCTTGCTGGTTTATTTTACATGCCTCATTGTAGCTATATAGCCCAATTTGGAGTAGACTATTTTGATATTTCTATTGACGCACAATATGAACTAACCAAAAGATTTACCTGTGAATATTCTATTCGTCCATTCATTGTTAACGATGAAGCTAGAACAATGAAAGTTTTGTATAAATGGATGAATGACCCTGACCCTCATGTACGAAGACTTGCCTCAGAAGGCACAAGACCAAGATTACCATGGTCAATAAAAATTGACTCATTTGTTAATGACCCTAGTCCATCTCTACAAATTTTAGAACAATTGAAAAATGACCCTGATTTATATGTGAGAAGAAGTGTCGCCAATCATGTTGGAGATATTGCAAAAGACAATTTAGACTTAGCATTAGATCTTTGTGAAAAATGGTTAGATGGCGCTTCTACAGAATTGAAATGGGTAATTCGCCATGCAGTTAGAAACCCTTTTAAGAAAGGAAACGAAAGAGCAATCGCATTAAGAAAAGCTGCTAAATAAAACACCTGATTTTCTCCTAAAAAATTAACCTTCCGGAAGTATTTGATCCTCAACTCTTAAATACTTCTTCTACTAAAGAAACTTGCAATTCTTAACTAACTAACCGATATTACAACTGAATTAACCAATAGTAAATGAATTTAGAATTTATAAACCCACTAGTTTGGGGAGTACCTTGCTTTGTAGCTTTGGTTTTATTAGAACTAGCTTATAGCAAAACTCACGATAATAAAAGTCTCTATAATTGGAAAGACTTAGCCACTAGTAGTACAATGGGACTGGGATCTGCACTAATAGCACCAATTGTAAAATTTGTAAGCGCAGCAACTATATTTTATGCTGTTTTCGAGATATTTAATCCTGAAATTAACGGAGTTAGAACCAACATAATGGGCTACGAATCTTTTGGCTGGGGAATTGGAGTTTGGTTTTTGTGTCAATTTTTAGACGATTTAAGTTACTACTGGCTGCACCGATTTAATCATACTGTCAGATTTATGTGGGCAGCCCACATTGTGCACCACTCATCTAACCATTATAATTTAGGTACAGGATTAAGAAATGGCTGGTTTACCGTACTATACAAATCCTTTTTTTACATGTGGATTCCTGCACTAGGGTTTCACCCAGAAATGTTATTAGTTTGCCTAGGAATAGAATCGCTTTGGCAATTCCAATTACATACTACCTATATATCACGTTTAGGATTTTTAGAAAAATTTATGAATACCCATACCCAACACCAAGTTCACCACGCAAAAAATGTTGAATACCTTGACAAAAACCATGGCGGATACCTAAATATTTTTGACAAGATTTTCGGTAGTTGGAAAGATTACGACCCAAACATTGAAGTAGAATATGGTGTTGTACATGCACCAGATTCTCATAACCCTTTTGTAATTGTTACTCACGAATACCGAGATATTTGGAGAGATGTAAAAGGTTCTAAAAACTTATACGAAGCATTCATGTATATTTTTGGAGAACCAGGCTGGAGCCCTGATGGCTCTACCTTAACGGTTAAGCAAATGCAGAAAGAGTTGAAATCTTAAAAGAAGATACAAAAAACTAACCATTAATCTTTTCCCAAAGTAAATCTTTGAGTTCTATCAATCCTTGTTGGGCAACAGAAGAAATAAATAAATAAGGAACTTTAGGTAAGTCTTTTTCAATTTCCTCTTTCAATTCATCATCCAACATATCCGACTTAGAAATAGCCAATATTTTATCTTTATCCAATAACTCAGGATTAAACTGTTTTAGTTCATTCAATAATGTTTTGTATTCTTTGTGGATGTCATCACTATCAGCAGGCACCATAAACAACAGTACAGAATTTCGTTCAATGTGTCTTAAAAAACGTAATCCTAAACCTTTACCTTCATGTGCTCCTTCAATTATTCCAGGAATATCTGCCATTACAAAAGACTTATGTTCTCTATAAGCAACAATACCTAAGTTAGGAACTAAAGTGGTAAACGGATAATTCGCAATTTCTGGTTTAGCAGCAGATACTACCGAAAGCAATGTTGATTTTCCTGCATTTGGAAAACCTACCAAGCCAACATCAGCTAATACTTTTAGCTCCAATATTTTCCATGACTCCTCGAAATCTTCACCAGGCTGTGCATATCTCGGAGCTTGATTGGTTGAGTTTTTAAAATGGTTATTTCCTAAACCACCTCTTCCTCCTTTAACTAAAATTTGCTCCTCACCATTCTCTGTTATCTCAAAAAGAACATCTCCTGTTTCTGCATCTTTTGCAACAGTTCCTAATGGTACTTCAATATAAGCATCATCTCCTTCTGCTCCTGTACTTGTTGACTTACTCCCTCCTTCACCATGCCCTGCTTTAATATGTCTCTTGTGTTTTAAATGTAAAAGTGTCCACATCTGCTTGTTCCCACGCACAATTATATGCCCACCTCTTCCTCCATCACCACCATCAGGACCACCTTTGGTAATGTATTTTTCTCTTCTAAAATGTTTAGAACCCGCTCCTCCTTTACCAGAGCGGCAATGGATTTTTACGTAGTCTATAAAATTGCTACCAGCCATAAGTTAAAAGATTCTAAATAGTAAATTATAAAGATACCTGTTGAGTATCAATTACTGAACATAGCCTGTCAAATATTTCATCAATAGAACCAACTCCATCAACTTTTTGAAACTTATTTTGAGCATTATAAAAATCGGCAACTACAGCTGTCTGTTCATTGTAAACCTTTATTCTATTTGTAATAATGTTCTCATCTTGATCATCAGCTCTACCACTATCTCTTCCTCTACTCAATAAACGCTTAATCAATTCTTCTTCAACAACTTCTAATGCTAACATTATTGTTATTTCAGTTCCTTTTCCTTTTAAAAAGTCAGCTAAAGCTTCTGCTTGAGTTGTAGTTCTTGGAAATCCGTCAAAAATAAATCCTGTTGATTCAGGATTTTTATTCACCTCAGCTTCTAGCATTTTAATGGTTACTTCATCAGGAACTAAATCTCCTTCATCCATGTAGCTTTTTGCCAAAACACCTAGCTTCGTTTCTCCTTTGATGTTAGTTCTAAAGATATCACCAGTAGAAAGGTGAGCTAAATTATATTTAGTAATTAATTTTTCTGCTTGAGTTCCTTTCCCTGCACCTGGAGGTCCAAATAATACTATGTTTAACATCTTAATTTGTTTAATCGTTTAAAACGTAAATTGAACTTATATTTCTACCTAAACCATCATAATCCAACCCATAACCTAATACAAATGCATTTGGAATTTCCATTCCAACATAATCAATTGGATGATGTTTTTTGTAAGCTTCTGGCTTATATAATAACGTTGCTATTTTTACACTTCTTGCTTTTTTTTCAGACAAAATCTCATGTAGTTTAACTAAGGTATTTCCAGTATCTACAATGTCTTCAACTAAAATAACATCCTTCCCCTCAACATCTTCATTCAATCCAATAAGTTCATTTACTTGCCCAGTTGAACCAGTCCCTTCATAAGAGGCTAGCTTAACAAATGACACCGTACATTCTAAATCTATCGACTTTAAAAGGTCACCAAAAAACATAAAGGAACCATTCAATATCCCCAAGAAAATTGGCGTACTTCCCTTATAATCATCATTAATTTTTGAAGCTACCTTTTTAACTGAAGCTTGAAGTTCTTCTTCAGAAATGTAAGGTTTAAAAGACTTGTCTTTAACTGTTATAATATCCATGTCAGTATTTCATTACAAATGTAATTAATTTAAATTGTGAACAATGAAATCGTCATCATATTAAGTACATTTGTATCATAAAATTTTTCACTATGAAAGCACAAGTAAGTATAATTATGGGTAGCACTTCAGATTGGCCTGTAATGCAAAAAACAGCCGATTTTTTAAATGAAATGCAAATTCCTTTTGAAGTAAATGCTTTATCGGCACATAGAACTCCTGAACAAGTTGAAAAATTTGCTAAAAATGCCAAAGAAAATGGAATTAAAGTAATTATAGCTGCGGCAGGAATGGCTGCTCACTTACCTGGTGTTATTGCTGCCATGACCCCTCTGCCAGTTATTGGAGTACCTATTAAAGCTTCATTAGATGGAATGGATGCCTTACTTGCTATCGTTCAAATGCCTCCAGGAATACCTGTTGCAACTGTTGGAATTAATGGTTCTTTAAATGCAGGAATATTAGCTGCTCAAATTATTGGTTCTGGTGATGATGCTATTTTTAATAAAACAGTTGAATACAAAGAAGACTTAAAGAAAAAAATAGCTAAAGCCAACGAAGATTTATCAGCGCACAAATTTAAATATAGAACAAATTAATTATTTTTTACGGTTTTAGATTCCGTCTTTCAACGGAATTAATTCAACTTACTATTTTAAAAAAAAATCAAAATAGAGTTTCAATAAACTAACGAACTCCCTGTTCAGGAAATTTTCCTTTAATACCTCTATAGAAATCTTTTATTGATTCGATGTCTTTTTCTACATCGTCTGTTGTATGAAAAACAGGACCAATCCCTCCTATTTTATTTTCATAATCAATGTATCCCAAAATAATTGGAACATTTGCTTTTTGTGAAATATAATAAAACCCCTTTTTCCAATTAGGGTTATAGCTCCTTGTTCCTTCTACAGGAATCATAATAGCTAATTCATCATAATGATTAAAAACATCAGCTATTTGATCTGTTAAATTTTGGTTCTTACTTCGGTTTACAGGAATTCCTCCTAAGGCTTTAAATATATAATTTAAAGGAAAAACATACCACTCTTGTTTAATGAAAAATTTCATTGGAATCCCTTTCATAAAAAAGAATAACATTCCGTATAAAAAATCCCAGTTACTGGTATGAGGAGCGGCAAGAATTATATACTTTTTTATATCTGATGGAATTTCTCCCTTAGCTTTCCAGCCCAATGAATGAAAAATAAATGATGATAGCTTTTTAATCACTTTGTAAAAGTAACTAATCGCTACTTAAAAGATGCTCGCTGAAGTGCTTTTGGCCTATTTATATATCGTATAGAAATTTCAAAACCTCCATTCCCGCCCGTCACACTTGATAGTGCAGAGTTGTTATAATCGTACGAAATACCAAGCATGTAATCTGAAAATTCTAAATAGACTTGAGGAATTATTGCATCTTTTACTCTGTAGTGGGCTCCAAAATAAACTGCACCTTGCTTAAATAATCCAGAATACTTAGTCGAATTTCCCATTCTAATTTTAAACAACAAGCCTGGAGTAATTTCTCGATATGGCCCTTGAATTGCATAAAACATAGAAGGAACAAAAGAAAGTTTTGAGCTTCTCATATCAAATGTTCCAGAAAATTGAGCTACAATTTTCATTGGAATTTCGTCTTGTGTATCACTCAAAAAATCTTGTTTAGGTTTATTTAAATGATACCCTGCAACTCCAATATTAAAGCTAGACATATCGCTTCCTAAAAATTCTGAATTTGAGTTTTTAAATTCATAAAAAATTCCCGCACCTAAATCAAAATACTTAGAAGCATTAAATCCAAAAGTTTCATTTGAATTAATTTCAGTATCAAATTCTTCTCCGTTAAATTGGCTTCCCCAAGTTAATTTAGCAAGGCTTGCTGAATACTGCCCAAAAGCTGGTTGTATTCCCACAGAAAAGGTATGTTTATCAGCGATTGGTAAAATACCAGAAATTGAAAGTCCAGCTTGAAAATTTCCAAAACTTGAATTTCCAGCAACATCTTTATAAAAATTTACACCAAGTCCAAAATATGCGTGTCTACCATTTCCTTTAGAAATAGGAGCATCAAATGATGCTGCAAAAGTATTGTAGGCATTTCCAAAAGCTCCCCACTGATTTCTATAATTTAAAATAGCTCTTACATTACCGTTAAACACACCCGAAGCACCTGGATTAATTAACTGTGGCGTTTGTCCAAATTGAGAAAAATGAACATCCTGAGCATTGATACTTAATGGAATAGAAACAATAAGTACAAATAGAAATTTTATAAGATTTGATCTTTTCATTACCTAACCAATGTAATATTACCAGACTTATTTTCTATATCTCCGTCTGTAAAAACAGCTTTTAGTTTATAAACATAAACTCCAGATGCTGCTTTTTTACCATTAAAATTACCATCCCATCCTTTACTTGGAGATGAGGAAGTAAAAACTTTTTCTCCCCATCGATCATAAACATCAAAGGTTAAACTTTCTATTTGTCCTCCATAAACGTAAAGTATATCATTATTACCATCATCATTTGGAGAGAACGCCATTGGCACTTGGGCTCCTTTTGGTGGCGGTATTACTTCCTCTACATAATAAGCTGTTATCACATCATCACCAGAAACAATGAAACTAACATTAGAACTTAAAACTGATGGGGTTAAAGTATGAAGATTTGAACCCCAACGATCAAACAAGAAATTACTGATTGGAGTTTCTGTTAAATCTATAGTTATTCCAGTCATATAACTCTTGATAATAGAAGTGCTTGTCACATCTTCAAATACCGCATTCGAATCTATTGTTATTTCTCCCATTAACAATGGACTAACCCTATACTCAATATCGAAAGTATCTATAATAGCAAAATGAGCTACGATACTATCTACTTGGTCAACTACAATGGACACACTAGGATCTGTTGATAAAACGACAAATGGTGTACTGTTAGAAGTCCAATTAATAAATAAATAACCAGGGGTTGGTGTTGCAACCAAATTTAAAGTACTTGTTTCTGGATAGAAATTAGAATAACTATAAGCTGGCGGTGTAAATCCATCTATAGCAATATCTCCCCCTCCAGGCACATCAACATTAAATGTTAATTCTACTGTGTCTCCAATTATTATAAAATGTGCAACAATACTATCTGCCTGAGTTATTTGTAAAGAATTATTCTCATTAGAAATTACTGAATCTAATGTATGATTAAACACTTCCCAATGATCAAACATGTAACCAGTGTTTGGCGTTGCTTTTAATAGTATATCTATATTCCCAAAATAATTACCAGAATAAACATAGTTTGTTGGAGTAACAGAATTTATTTTTGCATCTCCAGATCCTACAGGAGTAACATTTACCTGAATAGGATAAGGGCCTGTTACATTATAACAACCAACCAAACCAACATTCATTGCTGCACAACGAGCATTTATAAAAGCTCTCATATCATTAACATTTTGAGTCCATTCTGCCATGGTTCCTCCCCATCTATTTATTTGACCAGGCATTTCTGGTGTAATAATATTTATTAAACTATCTAAAACAGCTATCATATTAGTACACTTAAATGTTGTATTTGATAAATCAATATACCTAGAAATATAATACTGCTCAAAAGTTGGGTTGTTCATTAATGCACTTAAAATAACGGTATGGCCTTGACCGCCTGGATTAGGCAAGTTGTCAATATTACAAGGGTCAGCAGCTGGATTAGAACTCGGAATACCTGTGTAATTCGTATAATGATTAAACGTTGCATCCATATCCCAAAGCGTATATCTCCATTTTTTTTTACTGCCATTTGTATCTAAACCTCTCCACCAAGATGTATTCCAATTCAACATATCTTGATTCAATATGTATGAATTTAGCACAAAATAATCTACCAAACTTTTCCATTTATATTGGCTTGTAACGTAAGCAAAATTAGCTGGAGTTGCCATATTGTTAGTCGTAACAAAGTTCAATAAAGTATTCCAATCATTTTGAGCATTTGGCGCTCCATATTTTTCCCAAGTACCACCCCAAGTTTTTAAATACTGAATGTGATTAGGACTATCTTTCCATTGTTCGTCTTGATCATAATAGTAATCTAAGAAATCAGCATCATCTACTTTTTCTCTTATTTCATAAACTCCCCAATATTGTCCATTCACATACAATATGCATGACTGGTGTGTTCTTTCATCTAAATATAAATCTCCTTGTTGAGATAGTGCTTGAACATAAGGATCTCTAATATGTGCCCCCCCTAATTCACCAGGATAATTAGCATTTGCCTGAC
>JAESUI010000139.1 GCA_016763135.1 Flavobacteriales bacterium | reverse complement strand
CTATGTTGCAAAGATTAAACGATAAACCTATTGAAGCAGAAGATTTTTCTTCAGCCGAAATAAATTCTGAACAAATTGAATAATAAAAAAGGGCAGAACAAAATGTAAAAATAATAAGGGTTTTAGTGCTTAAACGAAAAATCAGAAGCCCTATTTTAATCAAACAATTTTTTTAATTCTGTAGCATCAGAAGCTTTCATTTTTCCAGCCAAAATTAAGCTGAGTTGCCTTCTTCGCAAAGCACCTTCAAACTGTACTTTTTCTTTTTCAGTTTCTGGGGTAACATCTGGAACTTCAATTGGTGTTCCTATCTGATCAACAGCTACAAAAGTGTAATAAGCATTATTGCTTAAAGTCTTTTCTCCTGTTCTATGATTTTCCACAAAAACCTGGATAAAAATCTCCATAGAAGAGTTAAACGTTCGTGTTACTTTTGATTCTAGCGTAATAATATCTCCTAATTTAATAGGATGAGCAAAAGAAACATTGTTTACAGATGCAGTAACAACTATCCTGTTTGAACACCGATGAGAAGATATAGCAGAACAGATATCCATTAAATGGAGTAGTCTCCCTCCCATAAGGTTGCCTAAAGTATTTGTATCATTAGGCAATACTATTTCTGTCATTATTGCCTTAGTCGATGCCGCTGTTTTTGTCTTCATAGCACAAAGTTAGTTACAATTCATCTACAAAGTCACGAATTAACCGAAAACTAGCCTCAAATTTAGTAAGAGGTAATGTTTTAGAAACATCATCAACATCATGATAGGCTTTTATGCCTCCCATTAAGTAGATGAAAAATGCTGGAACTCCATTTTCTGTAAACCAATAATGATCACTATTGGCTGCTTTTCCTCTTTTCTTTATTACAGGTAAATAGTCGTTTTCTGTATTTATTCTTAGAAGATTTTTAAATTGATATGGAAAAATAGCTCCATTCACAATCATAGCTCCTTCACTTCCTGTTCCCATTAAATCCATATTGAAAACAAAATTTATTTTATCCAATGAAACTGTTGGGTTTTCAACAAAATATTTTGAGCCTATAAGACCTGCTTCCTCAGCTCCAAAAGCAATAAAGATGATCGTTTTTGTAGGGGGTTCTTTATGGGTATAATGATCTGCTAAATTTAATAACATTGCCACCCCACTAGCATTATCATTTGCTCCAGGAAAATAAACTTCGCTTCCCATTTTACCTAAATGGTCATAGTGTGCAGAAAGAACAATGAAAGAGTCTGGATATTCAGTTCCTTCAACATATCCTATCACATTTTGAGACTCATAATCTCGAATAAAGCTTTGATTAATCTCTAATGTTATTGTTTTAAAATCTCTATTTATACTTTCTCGTTTTATAGTTAAAATTCCAAAATCATTATAGGTCGTAGAAAGATGCTGTGTTAATTTAACATCTTCAATTAAAATGATTCCCTCTGCTCCTATAACATTCAACTTTAATAAATGAAATGATTCGTTTTCTTTTTCAACCCCAGCAACGTCTATCACAATAAATTTATTGGCAAAGAAGTTTCTGCTGGTTAATTTTTTTAATTGTTTTTTTGAGGGAACATTGTCTTTATTATACCACACTAATTGAAAAGTTCCTCTAATTTTTCCAGAAGAAGCATCTACCAAATAATCTTTCCCAGCAATTAGTTTAACATCATCTAAACTAACATTCAGTTCTCCTTGAAAAGTATTTATTGAGTAAGTAAACTTTTGAAAAAAAGTATTGTCAAATTCTTTCAGTCCATTTTTTTTAAACTCCTTCGCAATGAATTTCGCAGCTTTTTTTTCACCACCATCAGCTGCTCCTCTTCCGCTAAAATATTCAGAAGTTAGGGTATCTATAATTTTTCGGGTATAATCTATCTTCTGAGAAAAAAGAGTAAATGAAATGAGTTGAAAAAGAAGAAAGATTCCTGCCTTTCTCATTTTATATAAATCTCCGTTCTACAAGAATAGTAAACGTCTGTACATGTTCGTCTTCATCATCCCATCCTAACGATGAAAACAGTTCTTTTGCTTCATCTAAAGAGGGGCTATTATCAATAGATTTAACCAAATCATTAAATGCATTCATGTCTTTATCAAACAATTCATTTGCATATAAATATCTATCGTTTAGGGTTAACGCATCTATTAATTTAGGGATAGCAGGTTGTTCAATACTAGAAGGTTTCTTTGCTATAGGTTCCTGAGGTAAATCTGTAACAGCGACCTCTTCCGCTACACTAATTGATCTCTCTATTCTCTCTGTTTGCCCAGAAGGTTGTTGTTCTATTATGTCTTCTTTTACAGCCTCAACAAACTCTTTCTTATTAGTTTTTGTTGTTTGTTTTGATAATCTTTCTTTCTGTTCAAGTAAGTATTTTAAAATGGTTAAATTCTCTTGCATTTTATTAACCTTACTCAGAACAAAACTAATTTCTAACGATGGAATTGGCCTTTCTGCAGAATATCTACTAGAATGATCAACAACATTCTCTAATAAATCATTTAACTCTTTGCGTATATCTTCAATTTCCATAACTTCGAAACCTGTAATCGTTCAGATAAAACTAAGAAAAAATCTGTAGCTTTTAATGGTTGCAAAATAAAAAAACTATGTTTCTCGAAAACACCATAAACCCGAATAAAAACAAAGGCTGGATTGAAGTTATTTGCGGCTCTATGTTTTCTGGAAAAACAGAAGAGTTGATTCGAAGAATGAAACGGGCAAAATTTGCCAAACAGAATGTAGAGATTTTTAAACCTGGAATAGATACTAGATACGATGAAAAAATGGTGGTTTCTCATGATGCCAATGAAATACACTCAACACCAGTCCCGTCATCATCCAACATTCCAATTTTAGCTAATAATGTTGATGTTGTTGGAATTGATGAAGCTCAATTTTTTGATGATGGATTAGTTAATGTTTGTAATCAATTAGCAAATAGTGGCGTAAGAGTAATTGTTGCAGGTTTAGATATGGATTTTAAAGGCGTTCCATTTGGACCAATGCCTGGTATTATGGCCTGTGCAGAATATGTTACTAAAGTACACGCCATTTGCATGAAATGTGGTGATCTAGCCAACCATTCGCATAGAATTATTGACCAAGAAGAACTTGTCCTTTTAGGAGAAGTTGATGAATATGAACCTCTTTGCCGAACCTGTTACAATAACGCAACTAAAAAGTAGATTATTAAAGAACTCGTTTACGATACTACCCTCGAAATTCACATGAATAATCTAGTTGCCAACCTAAATTATTTTAGGTCATTACTAAATCCTTCAACCAAAATAATGGTAATGGTAAAAGCTTTTTCTTATGGTTTAGGGACTTATGATGTTGCCAAATTATTAGAAGAAAATAATGTAGATTATTTAGGTGTTGCAAATATCTATGAAGGAATTGAGTTAAGAAAAGCAGGGATCAAATTACCTATAATGGTAATGAAACCAGAAATTGAGAGTTTTGATTTAATTGTTGAGCATCATTTAACTCCAGCCATATTCTCTTCACATGCATTAAAAACGTTAATAAAAACACTTCATGACACTCCTTTTACTATTAGCTTAAAAATTGACACAGGAATGCACCGTTTAGGATTTGATGAGCAAGAAATTCCCGAATTACTTTCTATACTAAAAGAACATCCATCACTAAATATTGAAAGTGTTTTTTCTCATTTAGCTGCAACTGATGAAAAAGAGCATGATGGTTTCACCAAACAACAAATTGAAGATTTTAAGCGAATTGCAAACACCATATCATCTGAATTTGATTATCACATAGATAAGCACCTTTTAAATTCTAATGGAATAATTCGATTTAATGATGCTCAATTTGATATGGTTCGGCTAGGAATTGGATTGTACGGTGTTTCATCTGAATTAGATTCACAAAATAAATTATTACCGGCAAGTACATTAAAATCTAAAATTGCTCAAATAAAACGCGTTTCAAAAGGAGAAACTATTGGGTACAATAGAAAAGGCCTTGCTACTGAAGATTTAACAATTGCAACTATTCCTGTTGGTTATGCTGATGGATTAAGCAGAATGCTTGGGAATGGTAATTGGAAAATGATTATTAACAGTAAAAAAGCACCAATAATTGGTAATGTATGTATGGATATGGTAATGATAGATGTTACTAATATTGATTGTAAAGAAGGTGATGAAGCTTTCATTTTTAGTAATGATAACCCAATAACCCAAATGGCAAAATGTATTGGTACTATTCCTTATGAAATATTAACTTCTTATTCTCCCAGAGTAAAAAGAGTTTTTAATTATGGATAAATAAAACAACTAAGTCCATCTTATTTTTCAGCATATTAAAACACAAATAAACATTGCCTATCTATTCTTTTAATTATCAACACAGGTTATGTTTGGTGGTCGTTAATATTTAACAGTTCATTCTATTTTAATTACTGCTTAAATAATAAAAAAGACCATTCGTCTAAAAGATTAAAAAAAAACTGCTTATTATCATGTTGACAAGTCTTTTTTTTAACGAATTTTGCTTTTTATTTTAAATTATTAAACAAAATCATACTATGAAAAAAATTACATTTTTAATGGCCTTTCTTACACTCTTAAGTTGGCAGGCTAATGCACAATTTGGTTGTGGAACAGGAATTCCTGTTACCAATGGATATACTCAATCGGGTATAACAACACCTGGAACTGGTGGCGCTGAAGATTGGAACATAAATCCAACAGGAACTTCTATAAACGCTTCTTACTGGGATGATGATGTCTATTTATTTGAATACACAGCTGGAGCAACTGCTGAAAATATTTCAATGACTATTTTCTCTAGAAACTCATGGTTCGGAATAGGTATTTTTGATGATTGCATAGGCACTACTTTCAGTACTGAATTAGATGCTGTTGGAAGTACTACTGGAAATGTTTCAAGTACTGTCTCTACAATAACTGCTGCTGGAAACACAGTATACATTGCTGTAGGACAATGGGGAACGCCAAATGATTTAGATTTTGATGTAACCGATTTTACTGTTGTACAAATTCTTTGTGCAGACCCTTCAGCTTTAGCCGTGACTAACATCACGCCTACATCTGCTGATTTAGGGTGGACTGACAATGCTGGTGTTTCTTTATGGGATATTGAATGGGGTGTTTCGCCTTATACTGCAACTGG
>JAESUI010000138.1 GCA_016763135.1 Flavobacteriales bacterium | reverse complement strand
TAAGAATGATTTTTTAAGATAAAGAGTTAAGAATGTTAATTGCTTCTACATGCATGTCGTCAGTGTAATTTAGGTGGGTGACTAATCGTATTTGTTGAGGCCCAAATGCAACGCATCTAAGATTTTTTTTCTCAAGTTTTGTGATAATCGTAGTGTAATCAATTGCGTCAACCACTTCAAATACAACAATGTTTGTAAATACGGGAAGTACTTTTTTAACGTAAGATAAACCTTCTAATGTGCTTCCTAATTCTTTTGCTTTGTGATGATCTTCCTTTAATCGTTCAATGTTATTTTCTAAACCATAAATTCCAGCAGCAGCAATATATCCTGCTTGCCTCATTCCTCCTCCAAATAGCTTTCTAATTCTTCTAGCTTTTTTAATGTCTGTTGTTGTTCCTAATAAGAGTGAACCAACTGGAGCTCCCAATCCTTTAGAAAGACAAACAGAAATAGTATCAAACACTGCTCCGATATCTTTTGCTGAATAATCAGCTTCTACAATTGCATTAAAAACTCTTGCTCCATCTAAGTGCAGTTTTAAGTTTTTATCAGCGCACAATCGTTTTATTTTCTTGATTTCCTCCAATTCATAAATAGTTCCCCCACCTTTGTTGCAAGTATTTTCTAAACTCACTAACTGTGTTTCTGGGAAATGAACATCATCAGGATTAATAGCTGCTTCTATTTGTGCTGCAGTTAATCTTCCATTATTTCCTTTTAATAATTTAGATGCCAATCCAGAATTAAAACCAATTCCTCCACCTTCATATTTATAAACGTGAGATAATTCATCACAAATAATTTCTCCTGGAGAATTGGTGTTTAATTTAATGGCTATTTGGTTAGTCATTGTTCCAGAAGGACAATAAATGGCTGCTTCTTTACCAAAAAGTGTAGCCCCTAAAGCCTCTAAGTTATTTACGGTTTCATCGTCTTCAAATACATCATCTCCAACCTTAGCGTTGAACATTGCTTCTTTCATTTCCGTTGTAGGAATAGTAACCGTATCACTCCTTAAGTCAATAATCATAGTGCTAATTTTCGATAAAAGTATTAAAATTATTATTAGATTTGCAGACCTATTTAAAAGGTTCCGTGGCCGAGTGGCTAGGCAGTGCTCTGCAAAAGCATCTACATCAGTTCGAATCTGATCGGAACCTCAACAAAAAAGCCCAACCATTTTTGGTTGGGCTTTTTCTATATTATTGGTGTTAATTATCTAATCAAACTAAATCCACCTTTTTCGAGCCATTCAGTTCCATCGTTACCTACTGCGGTAATGATGTAGAAATAGGTTCCATCAGGAGCTTCTGAACCTGCAAGGGTTCTTCCATCCCAACTTCCTTTCACATTATCCCAAGAGAACATTAATTGTCCCCAACGGTTAAATATCTGTCCTTCTACTGAGGCTAAGTTTGTCCCTTCAACTGTAAAGAGATCATTAAACCCATCTCCATTAGGGGTAAATACATTTGGAATAATTAATGTTGAAGGCTCACAATCAATAACTGTTATTGTAACAGAACTGATTGAAGGAGGACAAGCAGCATTAGTAATTGTCCAAACAAAAACATTCGAACCTAATGATAATCCTGTTCCAGATGAATTAGATAGTGTTGGATTATCGATAACTGCCGAACTAGTAGTTGTCCAAAGACCTGTTTCTCCTAGGACTAATGGTGTGTTCCCGCCTAATGTAAAGGCTAAAACATCATCACATAATTCTTGGTCAAGACCTGCATCAGCAATTGTTCCTGGTTCTACCATAACATTAACTGTATCGGTATTTTGACAACCATTAGCATCTGTACCTGTTACAACATAAGTTGTAGAAACAAGTGGAGAAACTGATTGGTTTTGTCCAGCACCTAATCCATTGTCCCAATTATAAGAAACTCCTCCCGAAGCACTTATATTAGCGACAAGTCCAGGACAAATGGTGTCATCTGCACTTGCAATAATTACTGGTAAAGGATTTACTGACAGTGTAGTTTCAAGAATACTATCACAACCTAAAGAAGTTGTAAGTGTATCATAATAAACTCCAGCAGTAGTTTGCAACAAACCTCCTAGCATAATGCTTTGTCCTTGACAAATAGCATCAGTAACCTGTGTAGTATTTATAGGGTTTACAGTTAATGTTGTAACAATTACACTGTCACAACCTAAAGAGGTTGATAAAGTATCATTGTAAATTCCAGCAGTATTTTGGAATACTCCTCCTAACATAATACTATCGCCTTGACAAATTGCAGCAGTAGTATTAGTACTAGCTGTAGGATTAATTGTTATTGTTGTAGTTGTAGTATATATTGGGCATATCGCAGTAGAATCTAACGTATAAGTGACAGTATATGTTCCTGCAGTACTGTTTGCAGGAATAACGGCTCCTGTTAAAGTATCTATTGCTAATCCTGCAGGACTTGCAGAAAATAAGCCTCCTAAACCACCAGCAAATATAATAGCTTGTGAAGCTGTATCATTATCACAATAACTGTTAGGATAAGATATGATAGCTGTAGGGCAAGGTGAAAAAATGGAAAGAATCCATGGTGAAAAAGTGGTTTGCCCTATAAAAGGACCTGCAGTTCCAACTCCTGCAACAACCCCTAAATTTCCAACTCCAACTTGAGGGTCCCAAGCAGCACCATTCCAATGTTGTGCTTTAACCGTATCTAAAGGACTAGCAGTTGTGTTTTCTATTCCTAGATAAGAGAAGGTTAAATCTGCAGTGGTAGCTGCCGAAGTTTGGATGTCCCAAAATCGATCTAAGGCAGATACTATTGAATCAGCAGTTCCTGTCATACTTGTTACTGCTCCTACATTAGTAGCTGCAGGATGCGGCATGTTTGGAATATTCGTTTGCCATGTAGACATATCGATATTACTGCTTCCCGCAGATGTTTTATCAAAAGTAAAAGGAATATAATCAGCAGCATTACCACCAACTCCAAAAGGGAAAACATAGTTTCCTGTTCCTGTTCCTGATATCCATTTAACAAAATTGTATTGATTTTCAGAATGGATGTGTCCTCCACCAGCAAGCCTAGTAATTCCAGCAGTATTTGATTCATTAACAACCAAATACACTTGAGTTCCAGCAGTACCACCATTAAGGACAGTAATCCCACCGTTAAGTACAAGCGTGTTCTGTGCTTGTGTTATTGAACAACACAAAACAAGCATAACCAAGAAGGAAAGCCCTTTCCAATATTTATGTTTGTATATTTTCATTTGTATATGTTTAGGTTCAAAGAATGATTAAAAAGAGATAATTTAAAAATTACTTGTTCTCTAAAGCATTAATTCTATTTTCAAGTTTTAATATAATTGCTTGTTGCTCTTTCATTGCTTCCACTAAAACGGGAACAAGTAACGTATAACTTAATGTTTTTACTTTATAGACATTTTGTTCTCTACTCATGCCATTATCCATAGCCTCAGATGAATATAAATTAGCTTCTCTTACAATATTTGGAAAAACAGCTTCAACCTCTTGAGCAATAAAACCGAGTTGTTTCGTTTCGGTATCTAGATTTACATCTGGGTAATTGGTTTTATCAAAATTATATTCAACACCTCTTAAGTTCATTATTTTTGCTAATGAACCATCTAACGTTTTAATGTTTTTCTTTAGTCTTTTGTCTGAAACATTTTGCCAAGCGGTAGTTCCTCCAGCCCAACCATTTGAAAATAGGGCCCAACCTGTTGCTGCAGCTGTATTTCCTCCAACAAAGCCAGCCAACATCCCATTTCCAGCGGTACTATTTGAAAAACCTTCAACTCCACTAGCCGTTCCTGCTCCATTAGCAGCTAACCCCATTAATCCATTAGCAGCTAAAGCAACACCACTATAATTAGTAATTCCAAACCAGCCTCTACTGCCATTTGCCGCACTTAAGCTTTGACATCTACCTATAGCATCACCAGCAATATTAAAATCCCACATGGTATGGAAATTTCCGTTAGCAGTATTATTGCTATAATGGATATAAGTTGTAGGAGCAGTTGTTCTAAATCCAATATTACCATTCGCTTCAATCGTCATTCTTTCAATATTTGATGTTCTAAACTTTAGGTCAGCGGCATTTATTGAACCCAAGAAATTTCCAGCAGCCACAGGGTTATTACCTGTAGTTAACCAAGCAGCAGCAGCAGAAGTAACTGGTCCGCCTGATCCGGCTGTACCGTTTACTGTTATTGTACCGTTTGCATTATAAGTAGGAGTAGTTAATGTCCAACTAGGTCCCATAGGGCCGACAGGCCCAACAGCACCAGCAGCTCCGTTAGCACCAGCAGGTCCAGCAGGTCCAGCAGGTCCAGCAGCTC
>JAESUI010000012.1 GCA_016763135.1 Flavobacteriales bacterium | reverse complement strand
GAGTGGTGCCTCCAGGAATCGAACCAGGGACACATGGATTTTCAGTCCATTGCTCTACCAACTGAGCTAAGGCACCATTCAAATGGTCGGCAAATGTAGAAATTTTTTTCATCTCTAAAAACAATTCCTCATACATTTTGTAATTTTGAGCAAGATTTAATGATGAACTTAGTTATAGATATAGGAAATACCCTAGTAAAACTTGCTGTTTTTGAGGGAGATAAGCTACTCGAAACTATTGTAGAAAAACAATTGGAGGAGTCGTTAATTGTTTCTTTATACGAAAATCATAACATTAAAAAAGGAATTTATGCTTCTGTTAGAGCAAGTAATGAAGATGAAACTTTGTTAAAAAAGTATAATTTTTACCCCCTTAGCCATTTAACGCCATTACCTTTGGCCATTAAATATAAAACTCCAGAAACATTAGGGATTGATAGGATTGCTGCTGTGGTTGGCGCTAAGGTTAAATTTAAAAATACTGATTTATTGGTAATGGACTTAGGAACTTGTATTACTTACGATTTTGTGAATTCGAAAAACGAGTATTTAGGTGGGGCAATTGCTCCAGGGTTCCAAATGAGATTTAAAGCATTGAACCATTTTACAGGTAAATTACCATTGGTTAATTTTAATGTAGCCAATTTAAAATTGATTGGAAATACTACCGAAACATCTATTGTTTCGGGCGTTTATAATGGCATGAAAAATGAAGTTATAGGGGCAATTAATAGCTACCTATCGCAATATGAAACCCTAAAAATAGTTGTTACGGGAGGAGATATAAATCTATTTGATTTAGAACCAAAAAATCGCATCTTTGCAGACGAATTTTTAGTGTTGAAAGGATTGAATGAAATTTTAAATTATAATGCAGAATAACAAAGTAGTTATTATTCTTTTTTTGTTGCTGATTTCAAGTGGAACAGCATTTTCTCAAGCAACAACTAATTCACCGTATTCGAGATATGGTATCGGAATTTTAAGACCTGAGGCATTTACTTCTAGTCTTGGAATGGGAGGCGTTGGTTTTGGGTTAAGATCAAATAGAAATATCAATTTATTGAACCCTGCAAGTTATTCGGCAATAACGGTAACTACTTTTGATGTGGGTTATACAAATACTGGTTTGTGGTTAGATGATGGAACAGAAAAACAATATCAAAATAACCCATATATAAATCACGTTGCGTTTGCTTTTCCGATGATAAGAGATAAATGGGGAATGAGTTTTGGTTTTCTTCCTTACTCTAATGTTGGATATAAATATGATGAAGTAATTAGTGATCCAATAGGAGGAGATGTTAGTTTTTTTAGTGAAGGAGATGGAGCAATTAATAAGGCATATTTAGGAAATGCGATAGCGGTTAAAATAGATTCATCATCTCTTATTTCGTTTGGTGCAAACACTTATTTTCTTTTTGGTTCATTTAATCACGATCAAAAAATAATTTATGGTGATTTGCCAAGCGCTTTTAATATTTGGACCATAGAGGAAGTATCTGTATCAGATTTTGGAGCTGATTTTGGGCTTCAGTATCAGAAAAACTTTACCAATACAAAAGATGATAAGTATACATTAACTGTTGGTGCTACATATGGATTGGCTTCAGACTTAGATGCAAAAAGAACTGAATTAACAAGAACGTTTGTTGGTTCTGTAGATTTTGGAACCTTAAAAGATACTATTGAATTTATTGATGCTGCTGATGATGTTATTCAATTGCCTTCTCAATTAGGGTTTGGGGTTTCGTTTGAAAAGCAAGGGAAATGGTTGATGGCAATTGATTATAAAACAAGTAATTGGGGAAAAATAGTTAGTAATAATGCACTTTATGAATACAAATCAAACTATTCATTAGCTGCTGGAATTCAGTTTATTCCTAAGATGGATGGTAATAACTACCTACAGAGGTTGGCTTATAGAGTTGGAACACGATTTTCAAACTCATACATAGCAATAGAAAATATTGATTGGAGTGAGTATGGCATAACTTTTGGAATAGGTTTGCCAGTCAGAAAGTCTGAAAGTAGTTATCCTCGACTTAACTTAGGTTTTGAATATGGAAATAGAGGAACTACAGATTCGGGCTTAATAAAAGAGACGTTTTTTAATTTTAATATAGGAATAACCATCAATGCAGTATGGTTTAGAAAAAGAAAGTACGATTAATAGAACAAAACAGATGAAAAAATTAGCACTAATACTAACAGGATTAATAATAAGTTTAACAGCTTTTTCGCAAGGAAAATATGGTGCAACACCAGCAGATAGTATTGCTTGTATAGAGAGTTTAATTTATAGAGATTATTTAAAAAGTGAACCAAAATTAGCATTAGACTTATGGAGAGTTGCATATAAAACTTGTCCTCAATCTCAGAAAACATTATACATTAATGGAGTGAAAATGTATAAAAAATTAGCAAAAAAAGAAAAAGATGCTGAACAAAAACAAGTTTATTTAGACACTGTGTTTTCTATTTTTGATCAACGTATAGAAATGTTTGGTCAAAAAGGGATGGTGCTTGGATTAAAAGGGCAAACTATGTTAAGCACTAAGCAAGATAAAGAAGAAACGTATAACATTTTAAGTCAAGCGATAGAGTTAACAGGAGATAAAACTCAATCAGGAACATTAGTTGCTATGATGTTTGCTACAATAAACATGGAGAAATTGGATAAAAAATCTAAAGAAGATGTAGTAGCAATGTTTGAAAAAACAACAGCAATTTGTGCAGTTAATAAGGATAACCCAAAAACAGGAGCTAGATATGTTAAAGCCAATGAAAAAATACAAAATGTAACATCACCATATTTAGATTGTGCTGTATTAGTTCCTTTAGCAAGTAAAAATTTCGAGGCTAATCAAGAAAATTTAAATTGGTTAAGAACAACGATGAGGCTATTAAAGAAAAACAAATGTTATCAAACTGATGATGGAGCTGCTATTTTTGGAAAAGTGGCAGAAGCTTATTTTGCAAAAGAGCCTTCAGCTGCTGGAGCTTCAGGAATTGCAACAATATATTTATCTAAAAAAAATTATTCAAAAGCAATCGAATTCTTTAAAAAAGCTGTTGATATGGCTGAAACTGATGATGAAAAAGCTGAGTACGCACTAAGTATCGGTAAAGCTTATTCTTATAGTAGAAGCTTTTCTCAAGCAAGAACTTACGCATTAAAAGCTGCAGGGTTAAAGAAAGGATGGGGAGCGCCATATATGCTTATAGGTAGTTGTTATGCACAAAGTGCCAAGACTTGTGATGATGGTGAGTTAGGGAGGTTTGCAGCATATTGGGCGGCAGTAGATAAGTACAAAAAAGCAAAAGCTGTAGATGCTTCTGTAGCAAAAGCTGCAAATAAACAAATAGCAAGTATATCCTCTCGTTTTCCAGCAACAAAAGATGTGTTCTTCTATAGTAAGAAAACAGGAGATTCTTATACTGTTAAATGTTGGATAAACGAAACAACTATTATCAGAACTAGATAAATGGACTTTAAGAAAGTCACATTAAAATATATAAAGACTATCCCGGTGCTTTTTGCATTCGGGATTCTTTGTTCTTGTGAGAATGATGTAAAGGAAGTGGAATTACTAACCAACAAAAAGAAAGAGCCTATAAGTAGGGGCAAGAATGTTGAGTATATTTATTCTGAAGAATCAAATGTGAAAATAAAAATTTCTGCTCCTTTAATGGAGGAGTATGGTGAAGAGAATAAATACATTGAAATGAAAAAAGGGATTGAAGTTTTATTTTATGATTCATTAATGAACATTTCTTCTACGTTAACTTCTAATTATGCAATACACCGAGTTTCTAAAAACATTATGGAAGCTAAAGATGATGTGGTGGTGGTAAATGATAAAGGAGAAATATTAAAGACGGAACATTTAATTTGGTTAGAAGATTCATCCAAAATTTATACCGAAGAGTTTGTTACGATTACTACAGAAGATGAAATAATTATGGGTACAGGAATGGAGGCCAACCAAGATTTTACGAAGTGGAAAATCCATAAGATAAAAGGAACAATAAATATAAAAGAAGAATCAGATTCTTTAAAAACAGATTAAGATGGAGAAAGTTGTACGTTTTTTACAATATATGTGGTTGGTAATTGCAGCTGTTAGTTTTTGCATAGCCACCTATCATTTAATTTTATGGGACATTACTGGAGCTTTGTTTTTTTACTTTTTTACAGGAATGGCAACTTTGCTTTTCTATGTTAGGAAACGTCAATTAAAAAGATTTCAAAATATGTCAAAATAATGGTTTATCTTTAAAGTAATTATAGAATAAAAATGACCCCACTTTTTTGGATTTTTTTATTGTTGGCAATGTTTGCCTCAGCACTCTTCTCAGGATTAGAAATTGCATTTGTTTCTGCCAATAGATTAAAAATTGAATTGGATAAAAACAAAGGTATTTATTCTGCAAAAATTCTTTCAAAATTTTTAAAGCAACCAGCCAAATTTATTGGTGCAATGTTATTGGGTAATAATGTTTCTTTGGTAATTTACAGTATTATAATGGCTAAATTTTTGGAGCCATTAATTATAACACATATTGCTAATAACGAATTTGTTGTTTTATTAATACAAACAATAATATCGACTATGGCAGTTTTGTTTTTTGCTGAATTCTTACCAAAAACTTTATTTCGTATTAATCCTAATAAAGTACTTTCAATTGCAGCAGTTCCGATAAGAGTTGTTTATTTTATTTTACTGCCTTTCACTTACTTTACAGTAGGAATATCAAATTTAATTTTAAAGCTATTTAAAGTAGATACATCTGAGAGTGATTTGGCTTTTTCTAAAATTGATTTAGAAGATTTTGTTGCAGATATCCATGAAAGACAAGTTGATGGAGAAGAGATTGATTCAGAAATATTGATATTTAAAAATGCCTTAGGTTTTTCTGAAGTAAAAGTTCGAGAATGTATGATTCCAAGAACAGAAATTACTGCCATGGAAATTGAAACCTCAATAGATGAATTAAGGGAGAAATTCATTGAGACAGGATTATCAAAAATTTTAATATTTAGGGGTTCAATTGACAATATTATTGGATATACTCATTCTAAAGAGTTATTTAAAAAACCAACATCAGTTAAATCTATTTTACTTCCTGTATCTATTGTTCCAGAAGTAATGTCTGCAAATGATCTACTAAAAAAATCATTGCAAGAGAGGAGAAGCATTGCCGTTGTTGTTGATGAGTTTGGAGGAACATCAGGAATAATAACCATTGAAGATATTATTGAAGAGATTTTTGGTGAAATTGAAGATGAGCATGATAAGGAAGAATTAATTGAGCAAAAAATAGGTGATAATCGCTACCAGTTTTCTGCAAGAATAGAAATAGACTACATTAACGAAAAATATAAATTAAAAATACCTGAATCAGAAGAGTATGAAACATTAGGTGGATTTATTATAAATATCCACGAAAGTATCCCTAAAAAGGAAGAGGTAATTGCTTCAGAAAACTTTGTTTTCACCATTGATCAAGTGAGTGGAAATAAGATTGAATTAATTACTGTACAGCAAATTGATAAAGAAGAATAGTTCATACTCAAAATCATTACTATAATTATAGCACTACACTTTTATTTATCGAATGACAATCGTATATTCGCAACCCAAATATTTAGAATAAAATGGCATTAATAGGAAAAATTAGAGAAAAATCATCATTAGTAATGATTATAATAGGAGTTGGAATGTTAGCATTTCTATTACCTACAGATGGAATCCAACGACTGTTTGGTGGAGGCCTTGATAATAATTATGGAGAAATCGGTAATATAGAAATTACTGCTCAAGAGTTTAATCAAAGGTTAGAGGACGGGATAACCAGCTGGGAAAATGAAAATCAAACTACAGCAACTCCTGAAATTAGAGAATCATTTAAGGATCAAGTTTGGAACGATATAATTAGAGAGGTTGTTTTAGAGAGCCAATTCTCTGAATTAGGAATAGGGGTAAGTTCTCAAGAGTTGTTTGATATGGTACAAGGAAATAATCCTCACCCTCAGGTTCAACAAGCCTTTACAGATCCAAATACGGGAGTGTTTAACCCTGCTCAAGTGTTGCAATTCTTAAAAAGTTTAGAAACTATGCCGGCTGACAAACGAGCTCAATGGTTAAAGTTTGAACAAGGAATTGAAAAAGAAAGAATTTCATCTAAGTATAACAATCTATTAACAAAAGGGTTGTACTCAACTACAAGTATGGTGAAAAGAGCTTATAAAGAACAAAATGAGCAGAGAAACTTCAAGTTTGTAGCTAAAAGATATGCTTCTGTAAATGATAGTACAGTTACTGTTACTGATGAAGAATTAACAGGATATTACGAAGAGCATAAAAATGAGTACAAACAAGATGCTTCTAGAGAAATAGAATATGTAAAATTTGAAGTAGAACCTTCTGAGGCTGATATTGCTGAAGCAAAAAAGTGGATTGATGAAACTGCAGCTGAATTTAAAATTTCAGAAGATGACTCTTCTTTTGTAGTATATAATTCTGAAGTACCATTAGATGAAACTTATTATGGTAAAGATGCAATGCCTCCTAGTTTAGATTCTGGATTTTTCTATGCT